>DASQYL010000426.1:0-7909 GCA_035639235.1 Pyrinomonadaceae bacterium
AGTGCCACGCAGAAGATCACGGTGATTGACGACCAATCGCCGTTGATTAGCTGTCCATCGAATATTACCGTACCTGCAATCTCCGGTACTTGTTTCTCGGGTCCGGTTACTTTTGCGGTTGGGGCGACAGACAACTGCGGGTCGGTATCGGTCGGCACCGACCATGCATCAGGTTCAACGTTTCCCGTCGGAACGACGACGGTAACGGCCACGGCCACCGATGCCGTCGGCAATCAGTCGTCCTGTCAGTTTACTGTGACGGTGACTGATGTGACGCCGCCGGTGATTACGTTGAAAGGAAACTCGATTACGTTGTGGCCGCCAGATCATAAGTACGCGACCATCAACGTGACTGACCTGGTTGCCAGTGCGAGCGATCAATGCGATCCGAGTGTCAACCTAAACAGCGTCGTCATCGCCAGCGTCTCGAGTGACGAACCGAACAACAGCGCTGGTGACGGCAATACGACAAGCGACGTCGTAATCGCACCGGGTTGTAAATCAGTTCAACTGCGCGCGGAGAGAATGGGCGGCGGCAACGGACGTGTTTACACCATCACGTTCAAAGTTACCGACGGCTCCGGCAATACCACCACGGCTACTGCGACGGTGACGGTGCCTAAATCGCAGAATGGCTCGCCGGCTGGCGACGATGGGCCGCATTACACCGTATCTGGCTGTCCATAATTCGACAGTCAGTCAAGCCACAGAGATCCACGCGATGCGCTGGAGACAAGTGCATCTCGTGGATCTCTTTTGTTTCGACTAATGACCCTTGCCTTTGCGCTCGATCAGTTTTGAGAAACGATTTTGCGGTTCGTCCTCGTAGAGAAACGCGAGCCGATTATTTTCAAAGCCGTTGAAAAATTCCGTCCACGTGATCGCTTCCAGGCTCTCCTCGCCTGAGAAACCGGGATAATCGATCCGCAGCACGCCGCCCTTTTTTTCAGTTCCTTTCACGCGGGCGGGAAAGCCGCCGCGCTCCGTAACCCATCTTCTGATCTCTTTATGATCGGTGGTGGTCTTGGCCATTGTTGTGCCTCCTGACGCCTAAGATTGTTTCTGATGTTGCACCAGGAATAAACAACTCGCGCGCCAGAAGAGGCGATGGCATTTCACTTGCTCAGAACCGAGTGATTATCGATTACAAGTCGTCGTTGGTTGGAAAGTCCGCGCTGTGCGGATTCATAAGGAGACATTCGCTTGTACCAGAAACCTACAACGACGCTTTAGCCCACGGGAGGTCTTATGAAGAAAGCTCAACTGAACGAACTGTTGTATCAGGCGTTGGAGACGGAGATGGGTGGTGTTGAAGTGTACACCGCTGCGTTGCGTTGCGCCCGCAACAAAGATTTGAAAGAAGAATGGCAGGAATATCTCGATCAGACTCGGACGCACGTTAGGATCGTGCAACAGATTATGGCAGAGCTGGGTCTCGATCTGGAGGAAGAGACGCCAGGCCGCAAGGTTGTGCGACACACCGGCCAGTCGCTGGTCCAGGCGATGGAAATGGCGCTCGCGGAAGGAGAGCCCGCCGCGGCGGAATTGGTGGCCGCCGAATGTGTAGTGCTGGCCGAAACGAAGGATCATCTTAATTGGGAGCTAATCGGTGAAGCCGCTAAGAACGCTTCAACCAAAGTTGCCGAACTGCTCAAACCTGCGCACGAACAAGTCGAAGAAGAAGAGGACGAGCACGTCTATCACACCAAAGGATGGGCGCGCGAACTCTGGATCAAATCCCTGGGAATGAAAGCGGCGTTGCCCCCACCAGAGGAAGTTCGAGATGTGAAGACCGCGATCGGCGCCGCCCGCGCGCAAAACGCTCGCACCGAAATGTTATGAAGATCTTTCTGCGCTGTCGGATCGTGGAGACTCGGCGTGTTTTATCAACAGCGTAATTGAGCTTGAAAAAGCTCGAACAAGACGCATAGGAGAAAACATATGGCAACCAGGAAATCGAGCAAGAATTCTAGGAAGAAGAAAAGCACCGTAAAGAGTAGCGCTAAGAAAGGCGCGAAGAAGGCTGCAAAGAGAAGTCACTCGAGGTCAGCGGCCGCACAACGTACCGCTGCTAAGAAATCAGCGCGCAAGGCTTCGAAAGCAATCGTCTCGCAAGCAAACCGAGTAATCACCGGAAAGACGAGTCCAACGAAGATTGTGACTGACATCGTCGAGAAGACGAGAGAGGTAGTAACTGAAGTTTTCGAAACCGCTCGCGGCGCGGTCGCTGGGGTGGGAGAAACCGCGGTTGAGACCGCTCAGAGTGTCGGCACGTCGGTGCAACAAGGGGCTGAATCAGTCCTGCCTCGCGCAGCTAAGGTTCGCCGCGTTAGGTAAGAGTCGTGCTCCAAACAAGAGTGCCCCTGCAGTGACATCTTTGAGTTGTCACGCAGAGGCACTTTGAATGAACGAAGGAATGGCAGTTAGTTCCTGGTAATTGCTACGCGCTGCGGCGCATAGTTAACGCGACGCAACTCTCGCATGGGACCTTGCTTTAGATCACCTTCGACGATCTCGTAACCGAGCAGCGCTAAGACTCGGCCACGCACGAAGATGGGCCGCGAGTTGCCATACCAATCAACGCACGAAGCCCGGCACGCGTCGTCGACCGCCGTTTCTGATTGCGCGTTGAGCTCTCCCAGTTCTTCAAAATGAAGCGACTCATTGCGCAGAAACAGAATCGCCGCTGAATCCTGAAACAGATTCATGTAACCTGTGCGACCGGGCACGCTGATGGGCAAACCGAGCACGCCCGAATCTGGTCCATCCGGTTTATAGAAGAAACCCTGACTGCGTAGCTCGCCCTGCGAAGCATCTTTGCGAATGAATTCATCGGCAACTTTGGGTGCGTCTCCTAATCCAATAGCTGTGAAGTGAAGATTGCTGCCGTCGGTGCCGACAACGATCGCGTCTGAGCCGAGCGCCTCAATTCGATCGACGCCGTGATTCACCTGTAATTCACTGGTCTCTCCATCGGTGAAGCGCACCGCGTACAGACTCGATTGCTTGTTGTTCTGCGCTGCCCCCCAGCCACTCCCGGTGCCGTACAGCAAATAGTTTCCGACGAACCGATTCTGAAACGTGTAGCCGGACGGCTTGGGCAGCGGATGATACGCCCACGACGACACACTATCGGTGCCATCGTTGAATAGCGAAAGTGGAATCCGCATCAACGCGACGTCGCCATTCGCATACTCCGCGTCCCACATGCCGTCGCCGGACGAATCGTTTCGGACGAGCACGTTCAGGTTTTTGTCTTCGCTTTCGAGAAACGAAAATTGATCGACTGGACTGCCTGACACGCCGATGGCGCTTGGGCCCGATCCGTCCAACGGCATTCGATACATCATTGACTTCTGTCCGCCCCGTTGTCCGTAGCCAGACCAATCAGTCGTCCAAACGTAAACCGACTCCGGCGAAACATAGAACACGCGTCCCGGCGCGCCGAGCACCGCGGTCGCGTCGCATTTGAAATCGTCGTTTGCCAGATCGCATACCGTCACCGTGTGCAACGCCATTCCGTAAGAAGCGGTCAATTTGGTTTCCGGAACGTAGACACGAGTTGATGAAACAATCCGCTGAAACTCACTGGCGGTTGCGCCCTTGTGCCACTTGCGCACCGCGGGGAATTGCGAAAACGGATCGGTTGCGTACGGATTCAAGTAAAGCGGCGTGTAGAAAATCAGCTTGCTGCCAATTAAGCGGCTCGCATAATTACGCGACGAATAATAATCATTTGAACGCAGATGATATGTCGATCGATATTTCAAATTGCCTGCGCGATCGATCTTGAACAGACCGACTTCTGTGCCGCCGCGTTCGTAGCTATAACCAATCACCGCAACCGTATCGTCGGACACCAGCATCTCGTCGTACCAGGTGTAACGCGGATCGATCTCCGGCCCAAACGCATCGACGGTTGAAATCGGTTTGAGTGAATTGTCGCCAATCGCTACGGTGAACAAACGTCCGCGTCGCAGGACTACCAGATGATCGCCGTGAAGCTTGACAATGCCTCCTTCGTCTACGCCCGCGTGTTGTGTGTTGGTGATCGATTCATCTTTGTCTTCGGCAGCCTTAGCCAAACCCGTCGCCTGGTTGGCGGTGGTAGGCAGCGCGGCTGCGTCTGCTGCCTCGGATTTTGCGCGACGCACGTCACGCCTATGCTCCTCGGCCAGCTTCTTGAAATAAGCCTTTAGCTCTTCATCAGAACCGAACGAGCGCATCGTCTTCCTGGCCTTTGCGGGAGGCAACGGCGCAGGCGCGCTGCTAACGTGGCGATTGCTATATGCCGCCAGACCTGAGACGAGGACCACGACTGCGGCCAGCGAGAAGACAAACGAAGTGAATGACAGCGCGAAAGTGCGCGCCTTGCGAAGGTTGTTCATCATCAACTCTCCTGAAGATATGGTGTCAGAAGCCCGATCGTGAGGGAGGCCACTTCCAAAGTCGCCGTCGCTCACGCGCGGGCTGCTGATCCTAAACACATCAGAAGAACGAAGGCGTTTTCCAGACTTGCGCGCATTGCAGAATTACTTCACGAAGAGTAATTGGTTGAGTGCGCCGGATTGGTAGGCTATATTTCAACTGCACTGCGGAGGGGTCGCATAATGGTATTGCAGCGGTCTTGAAAACCGCCGTCCGCAAGGATATGCAGGTTCGAGTCCTGTCCCCTCCGCCACTTGATTCTGTGAGGACATTGCGCCGGCGCGTCCCCCAAGTGGATAGCGACGGCTTTTGTTTTTCGTAAGCTTTTCGCGGAAATGATTGATGATGACCATCAATATCACATCTCCGACTCAGAGTTTTGCAGCGGTCCTGGTCCTGCTGGAACCGTGGAAGGACTACCTCAAACGCATCTATGGTTACCTGACCGAGATTCACAGCATCGGCAACGGCAATATAAAGATTTCGGTGACGACGCTGGCCGCCGGTATCGTCATCTTTTTGATCACCATCCTCTTATCGCGCACGTTGACTGCGCTGTTGCAGAAGCGCATCGCGAGACACGCCTATCTCGATCCGGGAATCCAGTACACGCTGGCGCGGCTGATGCAGTACTTGATCATGTCGATTGGCATACTGCTCGCGCTTTCCGTGGGGATTGGCCTCAATCTCACCTCACTCGCCGTCATCTTCACCGCGTTGTCAGTCGGTATCGGTTTTGGTTTGCAGTACATCGCGGCCGACATCGCTTCGGGGTTCATTCTCTTGTTTGAGCGGCCGGTGCGCGTCGGCGATCGTGTCAGTATCGACAAACAGGAAGGCGACGTGCAGAGCATCAATTTGCGCACGACGGTACTGATGACTAACGACCGCGTCTCCGTTATCGTGCCCAATTCGAAATTGGTGCGGGGCGAATTGATCAATTGGTCTTACGGCGACCCGCGCGCGCGCATCTCAATCCCGATCGGCGTGGCCAGCGATGCCGACGTGGATTTAGTGACGACGACGCTGTTGCGCGCGGCGGAAGACATTGAGAATGTGCTGAAAGATCCGCCGCCGAAAGTCCAATTTCTCGAGTTTGCAGACTGGTCGAATAATTTTCGGCTGCTGGTTTGGACCAATCGGCCGCGTCTTCACCGGCAGATACGCAGCGACATCAATTACAAAATTCAGAAACTGTTCACCGAAGCGGGAATCGAGATTCCTTATCCGCAGACCGAAGTCCGTCTACGTAAAGGCGCCATCCACATCGATGCGGCCGATGATCTGCAAGCGCTGCACGATCAGGAAGACGAGTAACCTCAGCCTTCCGCATGGCCGGGACTTGCAGCATCTCCCGTTAATCGTTACCTTTAGCGCTACTGAGTGATGATTCATTCAGTTTGCGGATGGCCAAGAAAACTACCCGAAACGGCGGAAAACGAGAACTAATTCTGCGAGCGGCGACGCGTGTGTTTGCGCGCAACGGCTACTTCAATTCCAAAGTCGCCGACATTGCGCGCGCTGCCGATGTCGCCGACGGCACTGTCTATCTGTACTTCAAAAGCAAAGAAGAGATTCTGCACTCGATTTTTGATCAGAAGATGGCTGAGGCGATCACTTCCGGCCGCGAATTGATCAAATCGATTTCAGATCCGCGCGAGAAGCTCCGCCGAATTGCCAAGTTGCATCTCGAACGTTTGGGCGCCGATCGTGACCTGGCCGTGGTATTTCAGGTTGAACTCCGCGGGTCGACGAAATTCATGGAAGAGTTTTCCGCCGCCGGTTTCGCCGAATATCTCGATCTGCTGCGCAAGATCATTGACGAGGGACAACGCACGCGCGTCTTTCGCAAAGATGTGAACGCCAAAGTAGTCGCCAAGATTTTGTTCGGCGCTTTGGATGAGATGGCGACGAACTGGATCATCTCCCATCGCCATTACCACCTCGAGCCGATGGCCGATATGGTCATGGACGTCTTTTTGAATGGAGTGGCGGCGCGATGATCGAAATTGAGCCTCAATTAGACAGCGGCGCGTCGCGGCTTCCGCTGCACCCCAACGAGCCCACGACTCTGATCGAAATCTACCAACAAGTTCTCCGCGAACATCCAAAACGCGACACGTTGAATTACAAACGCGACGGCGCCTGGCATTCAGTGTCAGCCGCAGAGATGCTGGAGCGCGCGCGCCACATCGCGGCCGGATTGTATTCGCTCGGGGTGCGCAAGGGCGATCGCGTCGCGATTCTTTCCGAGAGCCGGATCGAATGGGTGCTGGCAGATCAAGGCTGCGTTTTTCTCGGAGCCGTCGGAGTTCCGATTTATCCGACGCTAACCGCTCCCCAAGTCGAGTACATTTTGAATGACTGCTCTGCGCGTGCCTTGTTCATTTCCGATGCGGCAAAATTCCAGCAGGTCGAATCCGCAATCGCGAGTTGTCGAACGATCGGCAATGTCGTCTTCTTCGATTCGGACGATAGCCTTATCAATTTGTCCGGGTTGGAAGAGAAAGGGCGGTTCGCGCTTTCGAAATCGCCGCAATTACCTGCTGATTGGGCCGCAAGCATCAAGCCGCAGGATCTGGCGACGATCATTTACACCTCCGGCACCACTGGCGAACCGAAGGGCGTGATGCTGACACACGCCAACATGGTTTCGAATTTGATCGACTCTTCCAACCACCTGGAATTTGGCGAAAAAGATTTAGCGTTGTCGGTCTTGCCTTTGTCGCACATCTTCGAACGGCAGGCGATGAACATGTATCTGCATCATGGCATGAGCGTCTATTTCGGTTCGATCGAAACTCTCGGAGAGAATCTGAAGGAAGTGAAGCCGACGGTATTTGTCGGCGTGCCGCGGATTTACGAAAAAATTGTCGCGCGCGTGCAGGATCGCGCCGAAGAAAAAGGAAAGCTGAATGCGCGCGTGGTGATGTGGGCGCTGGAAACCGGCAAGCGTTGGGCGCGGCTCACGATCGAACATGCTTCGATGCCGCTGTGGCTTTCGCTCAAGCATCGCATCGCCGACGTAATTGTTTTCGAAAAGCTGCGCGCCGCCATGGGCGGCCGCATTCGGCTGCTGGTTTCGGGTGGCGCGCCGCTATCAAGCGACGTGGCGCTGGCGTTTATCGGCGCGCGCCTGCCGATCGTGCAGGGATATGGCATGACCGAGACCTCGCCGGTGCTTACGGCGGGCCAACTGAATGACAATCGCGTCGGTGCTGCGGGCAAATCCATTCGGCACGTGCAGGTGCGCATCGCGGCCGACGGCGAAATCGAAACCCGCGGGCCACAGGTGATGTTGGGTTATTGGAATAAGCCGGAAGAAACACGGGCCGCGTTTACTGAGGATGGCTGGTTGAAGACCGGCGACGTCGGATTTTTGGACGAAGACGGATTTTTGACGATTACCGATCGCAAAAAAGAACTACTGAAGACCTCAGGCGGAAAATACATCGCGCCACAACCGATCGAACAGCTGATC
>DASQYL010000427.1:0-4392 GCA_035639235.1 Pyrinomonadaceae bacterium
ACCTTTCAAACGGCGAGATCGACTGCGTTCCCACAACCGGCGCCCGGCACCGCGCCTGCGCCCGGGCCAATCAAGGATGTGCCGGCAGACAAACTACGCAGCGTGCTCGGGCTGAGAGAAGTAACGTATGTCTCGAATAACAGCCCGCTGGCCGTCGTAGATTCGGCGCTCGGTTAGATCATTCTGCAGGCCCTGAGCATCTCCACGCGGAACCAACGGGCTGTTGTTGGATACAAAGCCAGAACGATTCAACCACTCAAAACGTTAAGGCCGTCTAGCGCAACCAGTGGCCTGTCAAAAAAGGACGTCCACCGATACACAGTTGTCTCCCCGACACGCAATCATGAACAGAATAAGAGGAGAAGTTTGATGAACCAGTCGAATCCAGTGACAAGCACGAGAACCAGAATGGGAAAGTCCTTGAATTCTTCAACCTGGTTCTGGAAACCAAGTTGACGTCACAAGAGAAGCGCGACTTGACTGCATTCTTGCGCGCGCTGTAGCACAGAAGTTTGTCGCTGAATCCGGAACTGAATTTTTCGCATGAACACGGGACTCATGGCGAGAGGGCCTGTGTTCCAGAGCGGGCTGGACCCGGAGCTTCAGGGGTCATGGCCAGGTCCACCCGCTCGCCACGACAATTATTCTCGGAGCGGTATTCGAGCTACCTTTCAAACTACTTATAAGAGATGATCATCTGCTGAAAGTTACTCACCAGGGGGCGAAGCTCGCTGCGTATGAATCCTGCGCGGCTGAGCATTCGCTTGAATTCATCATAGGTATATGCGTCGCCGTTCGGCGTGGTACCGAGCATCGTCATACAGAAAGCTGCTGGTCCGGGAGGGGAAACGCGGCCCGCATCGGGCACGAAGTCAACCGTGACCGCTCTACCGTGCGGGGCAAGAGCCGCATGGACTTTTTCGAGCAGCCTTTCGCAGGTAGTCATATCAAAGTGATGAAGGAAGTTTGTGAGAAGTATCAAATCGTAACCACTGCCGTAATCGACCTCGAAGGCGCTGCCGGCGATTGTGCTATAGCGATTATCTATTCCCGCTTTCAGAGCATTTTCCTTTGCTACGGCGAGAACGCACTCCCAATCAATTGCAACTACTTGAGCCCGTTTGTTGCGTCGAGCAATCTCAATACCGTACATCCCATGACTGGCAGCGACGTCCAACACCTTCAGCTTCTGTGCCGGCGTCTTATCAACAAGTCTGGCCATCTTTTTCGCCGGCACTGCGGTCATTGGAGCCATTGCCCGGGCGAATTCGACCCACACATGATGGTCGGGTGTGACTGTTCCGGCTTCTGGGAGCAGAGTCCCACCCTTGCGAACGACGGCCGTGACGTCTCTAAATCCGTCGGTCAACATCGGCGAGAGGAAGAACTCAATTGCATCGGCCAGATACCCGGGAGAGCGACGATCCAGCAGCATTGCGGAATCAACGGTTAAACCGTACCGCCCGTTTTTCTTCCTCAAGAATCCAATGACTACTAAATAGTCGGAGAGGATTCGCATACCCCGTTCGGAGGCGTTACAACGCAGAGCGAGCGCCTGAGATGTTTCGCGCCCTTCCCCGATGGCTGTGAAGAGATCGAGTTCGATGGCAGCTTTGATTGCCGCAGTGCGCTGATAAGCGTTGACCGTATCAAGGAACAGCGCCGGGGAGAGCCGGTTCATCATTAGCAATTGAACACTCGAGCGTTTACCAATGCGGCTGGAGGCTAGTTTCAAAAGTCCTCTGAGAAAATATTTTCTCATAAGGCTCTATTGTGCTTGCTGCACCAGCTGCGCGAACTCATGCAACTCGACCGCATTCAGATCAGAGATGGCCCAATAGTTCATGCCCGAGCTAGCCCAATGGATCACGTTATAGCCCTGACGTTGGGTCGTAATATCGCCAGTCGAGCCAGCTTTTTCAGAGGGCCAGATGTATAGATTGATAAAGTGCAAGCGGCGCTGGTAAATGAGGGCCGCGACAGCTCTGTTATTCAGATATTCGAGTCTGCCTCCTTTTAGAGGAAATCCCTGACTGGGAAAATCCTTAACCGGAGGCGCGAAATCGAGCTTGCCATCGAACCATGGCTTTACCGTGTGCGGATCCTCGGAAATTACGTCGATGTGATGGGTCTCCAACTGCAGCGAACGTATGTGATTGGTGACGACCTCCTGAGCCAGGAGATCATCTCCGGCAGGACGGAGACTTGGCGCCGCCCGCCAGACAACGAACGCCAGCAGGAGTATTAGGGCCATCGCTCCAACTGGGAGCCAGCGCCAGCCGAACCAGCGTCGGCCCACCTCAGACTTTGCCTCGCGACGTAATGATAGTCGAATCCGCTTTTCCAACCCCGCTGGGGCAGAGTAATACAGCGAGCTGTCCTTTAAAGAAGAACGCAACGCAGTTTGGCTACGATAACCATTCGCGCAGGCCTGGCATTCCTTCATGTGCTGCTCAACCTCCAAACTTCTGGCCAAATCCAGCTCGCCGTCCAGGTAGGCGTGAATAAACTCCTGTGTTATTTGACAACTCAACTTAAGACCTCCGCTTCCGTGTGACTTGCGAGAATCTGTTGTAAGCGCTTACGAGCGCGCGCCAGACGAGACATCACGGTGCCGAGCGGCAGGTCCGCCACGACCGCAATCTGCTTGTAGGACATTTCATCCAGCTCGCGCAGCACCAACACCTCACGAAATTCCAACGGTAACTCTTCCACCGCGTCTCTTAGCATTTGGGCGTCCGCCTTTTGTAAAAGGAGTGCTTCCGGACCCAGGTCGTGGCTCTCAGGTTCGAACGTCTCATCATCAAGTGCCATGTTCAATTCCGGCGAGCGATTCTGCTGCATCCAGGTGTAACTCGTATTGCGAACGATCCCCAGCAGCCAGGCTCGCCCATCCTCTCCATGAAATCCGCCGAAGAACCTGAAGGCCCGTAGATAGGCCTCCTGCACCACATCTTCGGCGTCCGCGTCATTGTGCGTCAGCCAGCGCGCCAGATTATAGGCGGCATCGAGGTGGGGCATGACTGCCGTCTCAAAACTGGCGAGTTTGCTTTGCCCGTCCAATCTGTTTTCCTGCTTACTTCACATCCTCAACATGTAAGACCGTTTCTCCGCCGCTTTTATTCCCGGCTTCTCTATCTTTCATTCGGGAATATTGATCATGGAAAACCAGTAATAAGGATGTAACGACCGCGTGAGGTGAGCAAACCGATGGAAGAAGCACTTCAGATTCAAGTCAGGACTCTTGGTTCCCAAGTAATTCCGCAGAGAGCTACATCACTGCCAGAGTTCGGCAACGGCGTTGAGAGTGCTCCGAGTCGTCAGGCGCAACCTTTTGAGCAAATTTTCCAGCTCCATCACCGGAGGGTCTATTCCATATGTTTACGAATGAGTGGAAATCCCGCCGAGGCTGAAGACTTGACACAAGATGTTTTTCTCAATGTCTTTCGTAAACTCAGCACCTTCCGCGGGGAAAGCGCTTTAAGCACCTGGCTGCACCGGGTGACGGTCAACCAGGTGCTGATGCACTTCCGTAAGAACCATGTGCGAAAAGAACGGCTAACCGAAACCGGCGAAATGCCGGTTGGTGTGTTGGTTGACCGAGACCGAATCAGCCGCTCGCCAGTTCTCGATCGGCTCTCACTGGATAAAGCAATGGCACAACTGCCGCGCGGCTATCGTACGGTCCTCGTCCTGCACGATATTGAAGGATTGGAACATAGCGAGATTGCATCGCTCCTGGGCTGCTCGACCGGAACCACCAAGTCGCAATTACATAGAGCTCGGATGAGGATGCGTCTCCTCCTCAAGCAGCGAACGCAGCCCAGCGTTAAATCACGGTCTGTAGTTCCGGAATGAAGTTGAATGACCACCGGCGAGCCGAATCATGAAAGGAATATCATGAAGCAAACTATCATTCGCATGTTTGTTGCGCTTACGATGTGCGGTTTGACCAGCGTCTTACGGTTTACCAGCTTTGTAGTAATCCCACCGACAATCCAGGTACATAATGAAGCTATCTGGATTTCGCGATTAATCCTGGCCTCGTTGCTTTCTCCCCTGCTGTACAGTTTTCTTGACAGGCGCATCTCAAGCTGGACGATCAAATCAAAGCCTCAACTCCAGTTGGTGAAGAGTTCCCTCAGTTTCATCAGCGACTACCGCCGTTGAGCTTCTCAATGCACATTTAGTCGAAGGCCGCGGGAATAATTTCGACGCCAGCTCGGTATGGCTATTAGTGGATGTTCCGAGAATCGGTAACTTCTGGTTTGGAGGATACGAATGAGCAAATTTGACAGGCGTGGCTTCATAAAACTCGCTGGATTAGGCGGCGGAATCGTTTTCGCTTCAAGTTTGAGCCGGGGCTTCGGCCTTAATGCTCTCGGCTCGGCC
>DASQYL010000428.1:0-2657 GCA_035639235.1 Pyrinomonadaceae bacterium
GGAGACCGACGTCCTTTTGAAGAACGGAACCGACACGCATTATGGCCTGGGCGTTGACGTGAATTCGCAAGGCGGCCATCGCGCTATCTCGCATGGCGGTGAAGTTTCTGGATTCACGGCCACGAATACGATCTTTCCCGACGATCGCGCCGCGATCGTAGTGCTCACTAACCAGGATGCAGCCAGCGCGTCTGGCGCAATCGCCGGCGGCATTGGCCAATTGTTATTCGCAACCAACGATCCCGCGACACCCGCGAAGCTGGAACAAGCGAAGAAAATCTTTGCCGATCTGCAGCAAGGAAAAATCGACCGCTCGCTCTTCACCGACAACGCGAACTTTTATTTCAGCGAAGAGGCGTTAAAGGATTTTCAGGCCGGCCTCGGACCGCTCGGCACGCCGCTGTCCTTCATCCAGACGAGTCAGGGCCTGCGCGGTGGGATGATGTTGCGCGTCTACATCATTCGTTTTCCACAGCGCGTGCTGCGGGCGTGGACATACGAAATGCCGGATGGGAAGTTGGAGCAATACCAGATCGCGGCGCAGAATTGAGATGGAGTCAGCACGATCCGCGTGAGCGGATGGTCTCAAGAACCCGCTCGATTAATCGGCGTTGTCCATTAGGCGAGGTGGCCTCTTGGATCCATCCGCTCACGCGGATGGTACTGACGACCTTGTTGTGATCCTCATCACATCGCTGCGAAAAATTCCGCTGGTTGTGACAAACCAATGACAAAAAGAAATCGCGGCACTCCTACAATGGCGGCGTGATCAATCAACTGGTCATAGTCAACCTTAGACGCGAGGCGCGGGAGAAGATGCCGGCGCTGCTCAACGCGATCGAATGGCAGACTTGCCTGCGGCGCATCCTCTTTCTTAACGCGAATGAGCACGCCGAGTTGATTCAGTCTGTGGAAGCCGGCGAGATTGTCCCGCCGGTGGTCGAAGTATTTCGCGCGCAAGAAGCTTACGGATTCTTGCTCGAAGTCATCTGCGGATTGAACTCGCCGATCGTCGGCGAGACCGCGGTGATGGGCCAGTTCAAAGCGTTTCTGCAGGACGCAAAGTTCCCGAATAGCTCGTGGGGTAATTTCTTGCGGCAGCTCGCCACCAATTTGCTGATCGATGCCAAGCGCGTTCGCACGGCGCATCTGCAGGGTCTGGGCAGCCAATCTTACGGCAGTCTCGTGCGACAGCATGTCAAGGGAATTTCAGAGGTCGCGGTGCTTGGATCGGGCAAGCTCGCGCGGGAGATTCTTCCGTGGCTGATTGGCAAAACCAAAGTGCGCGTCTTCTGTCGGAACCTCGAGCGCGCGAATCATCTGGAGGAAGAATTTCCGGAAATCGAGTTGAATGAATACTCCGATGCTGACGCTGGTTGGAGTCAAGCTGACGCTGCATTGGTCGTCGCCGCACCCTTGAAGGCAAAAGATGTTGCCGGTTGGGCGCAATCGCAGCAGGTCTCATTTACGAAGTGCTTGGATCTTCGTGGCGAGGCCTTGACTGATGCCGTCCGTCTGCAGACCTTGCTCATTCCCTTGCACGAATTGTTCGCAGCGTTGCGGGCTGAACGCGAAAGGTTGGCAGGGCACGTCGAAGCCGCGCGCGCCGAAATCAAATTGTTGGTTGTTCGCCAAAAACAGCAGGCGCAGTTCCGTCCCTTCGGGTGGGAAGATTTATGCGCGTGACGATCGCGTCGCGTCGCAGTGACTTGGCACGAATTCAAGCGTATCAAGTCGGTGAAGCTCTTCTCGCGACCCACCCCCAAATCGAAATTAATTATTCCTTTCACGAATCACTCGGCGACAAGAACTTAAGCGATCCGCTGTGGAAGATGCCGGAGAAAGGTGTTTTCACACAAGATTTTCGTGAGGGACTGTTGCGCGGCGATTTCGATCTCGTCGTTCATTCATGGAAAGACCTGGCGATCGAAGATGATCCGGAAACAGAGATCATCGCAACGCTGCCGCGCGCCGATCAGCGTGATGTGCTGTTGGTGCGCGAAGATAATTGGCCGTGGGTAACGGCCGCAGGGCATATCAACATTTTCACTTCATCGCCGCGACGGGTTCATAATCTTGACGCTCTTCTGCGCGGTGTTGTGCCAGTAATTAACTCGCCGAGCTTTCGGGACGTCCGTGGCAACGTGCCCACGCGTGTGCGGAAGCTCCTGGAAAGCGAAAAGGTTGACGGTCTGATTGTCGCCAAGGCTGCGCTCGATCGTTTGCTCGAGTCAACGCAAGCCGAGTTCGCTGAGACGCGGGCATTCTTACGCGAAGCATTGTCGCGATGTCGATGGATGGTTCTGCCTCTGCGCGAAAACCCGTCAGCCCCTGCGCAGGGAGCTTTGGCTGTTGAGATTTCACGCGCGCGTGCGGATATGCGCGAGTTGCTCTCTCCGCTCAATTCTGTTGCAGATTTCCACGCGGCGATAAGTGAACGAGAGATCCTGCGCAGCTATGGTGGTGGTTGTCATCAGAAAATTGGCACGAGTGTGCTTCGACGTTCTTACGGCGAACTTACTTTTCTGCGCGGTGTGACCGACGACGGGCGACCTCTGGAAGGCTCCACGCTCAGGCCGACAAGACCGAGGCCTCCGAGAATTTCATCCGATGAAATGTGGCCGCTTAGCCTATCAGAAGTTAATTGGTTTATGCGC
>DASQYL010000429.1:0-12266 GCA_035639235.1 Pyrinomonadaceae bacterium
ACAGCTCTGCCAAATTCGTCGCGATCTCGATATCGTTCGGCTGCAGCCGATCGATCTTTTTGAACATCGCTATCGCTTTTAGTGCGAAGTCCTGTTCGCGATAATGTTCGGCAATTCGTCTAAAGCAAGAGATCGCCTCCAGACGGTTGCCAACGCGCACGTGGAGATCGCCAAGTGTGTTGAGCGTGGTGAAGTCGGCAGGTTCCTTCTCGACGACTTTACAATATTCTTTGATCGCTGCGGAGATCTTACCCATTTCCAGGTATTTCTCAGCGGCGCGCAGAGTCTTTACCTTTTCCAACGGCATGTTTTGCAGAATAGCGGAATGAATTTTCGGCGACGACGATCGTATCGCCCAAGGAGGACGTGCCGGGCCCGTTTCTCTGCCGCCGCGGAGCAGGGCGGCAGTTCCAAAATTAACACGCACCGTCGGCTGTGTCAACGATGTTTTGTATCGGTTAACGCGGGCAAAATCGCATTAATTATGGTTATTTTCCTAAATCACGTCGGCAAAGTGCTTGCGCGTGCGCGCAAACCACCAGTAGCCGACAATAAACGCCAAGGCCGCGAAACTCAGGAAGTACGCCAGCCCGCTCCAATCCGGCGCAACGCCGTCGAGGATTACGCGCCGGTAGTTGCGAATCAATGGAGTAAAAGGATTGAGACCGATCAATCGCCGATAATTTTCGGGCACGATCGATTCCGGGTAAATGATCGGCGTAAGGTACATCCAGGCCATCAGCACGAGCCCGATACCCTGCACAATGTCGCGCACGAAAACGCCGAGCGAGGCGATCAGCCAGGCGGCGCCCACGGTGGCGACGAACTGCGGGAGCAACAGTAGCGGCAGATAAATTATTGTCGGATGAAGTTCTCTTTTCAATACGAGCGCCCAGGCAATCAACACCAGCGTCCCTAGCAATTGATTCGCGACTGCGGCCACGGACAACGACACCGGTAAGGTCTCAAGCGGAAAGACGACCCGCTTTACCAAATTCGCATGAGCCACGATTGTAGTCGACGAAAGTTGCAGAGACTCCTGGAATGCGGTCCAGGGTAACAATCCACAGAAAAGATAAAGAGCGTAGTCCCATTGCGAATTGGTCGCGCCGAATCTTGCCTTGAAGATGCCCGCGAAGATGATTGTGAAGATCGCGATCATCACCAGCGGCGTGAGCAGCGTCCAAAAGAATCCCAGCACTGATCCGCGGTAGCGCGCCGACAATTCACGTTTGGTAAGCGAAACGATTAGCTCGATTCGCCGCGGGAGTTGCCACAATGGCTGCCAGACCGCTCGCCGTGTAACTTGCGCTGAAATCATTTTGCCGTCGGAATGTCGATCACCCAGCGATCGCGGTTTTGAAGGCGCTCAGAAACCTTTCCATCTCCTCTTGTTTACCGATGGTGACACGCATGTGGTTGGGCAAAGCCGGAAACGGACGACCCACCTGTACGCCGAGCTCGTTCAGCGACTCGATGAACGGCCGCGCGGGACGCTTCATATCGATCATGATGAAGTTTGCTTGCGAAGGAATGTGTTCGAATGCCAGCTTCTTCATCTCATCTGACACGAACTGTTTCGTTTGGGCATTCAAGCGACGGCCGTTCGGAGCTTGATCGGGATCGTTGAGACTGGCGATGGCCGCCGCCAGCGCCATGATGTTCACGCTGTCCCAGGTTAAATGCGGGCGCATTCGTTTAATCGTTTCCGGTTGAGTAATGCAGTACCCGCAGCGCAATCCCGCCATACCGTAAATTTTTGAAAACGTGCGGGCAACGATCAGATTCGGATGATCCTTCACCAACGGAATGACCGACTCGTAGTCAGCGCTGTCGGCATAATGAAAGTAAGCCTCGTCCACCAGGATCATCGTGCGCTGTGGGACTTTGTTGATGAAGTCACGCAGATCGTTCTTCGGCGTAATGCTCGCAGTGGGATTATTCGGGTTACAGATGTAGATCAATCCTTCGTCGGCCGCGGCCAGCATCTTGGGCAAATCGTGAGCGTAATTTTTGTCGAGGGGAACCTTGACGACTTCGGCGCGATTGACGCGCGCGTGATTGAGGATCGCTTCGAAAGTAGGATCGGCCGCAACTAACTTGCCTCGGCCCGGCACAAAAGTCAGCGCCGGTCCGCGTGTAGGCTTTGATAACTCGATCGGCTGCGAGCTGTTGGTCATCGGGCCAGTAAACCCCGAAGCGCACACCTTCAAAATCTCGCCTGAGCCATCGCCGAGGACAATCTGCTCGCGACTGACTCCGTTAAGTTTCGCCAGCGTATCGATCAGCATGTCCGCATGCTCGTCCGGATAACGCCAGGCCAACGAGAAGGCATCGGTCATCGCCTTTAAAGCCAGCGGCGATGGCCCATAAGGATTTTCATTCGAATTCAGCCGGACGATTGTCGACGCAGCAAGATCAATCGATCGCGAATCGCTCACGCGCGGCCACGCAAAAGTCGGCCGCGCCATCGCAGTGGCGGCGCCGATGCCGATTAATTTGGCGAACCGTCGCCGAGAAACGGAACTTGCGTTTGCCATGGATTGATCCTCCGTCGAAAGTCGCGCTGCATTATGACGCTGCGTCGCCGCTGCGGCAAACGCTTGTGACGCAGCATCGCGTCTATCGTTAACACACATCTCGTTATCGTTTACATGCGGACTGTCTCGCGCCGCACAAGCGCGTACTCTAAACGAATCGTGATCTTATGTTAGGCTCTTAGGTACGCATGCAGCAGTCATCATCAAGCGCTCTGTTTCCCGAAATGAGGGAATTGGCGGATCGAAATGCTCGATCGAGGACCGCCGCCCCGCTGGCTGATCGCATGCGTCCGCGTACGCTCGAAGAATTCGTCGGGCAGGACCATCTTGTCGGCGAAGGCCGGGTCTTGCGCCGCTTGATCGAAGGCGGCACGACGATGCCGTCATTGATTCTGTGGGGGCCACCAGGAACGGGCAAGACTACGTTGGCGCGTCTGTTGGCTGACAGAACCGACGCGCGCTTCATTGCGCTGTCGGCCGTATTTTCGGGCGTTAAGGAGTTGCGCGGCGCGATTGCGGAAGCGCGGCTCAACCGCCAACGCGGCCACCGGACAATTCTTTTCATCGACGAAATTCATCGCTTCAATAAGGCCCAACAGGATGCACTGCTGCCCGCGGTCGAAGACGGCACCGTCGTGCTGATTGGAGCGACGACTGAAAATCCTTCTTTTGAAGTTATCAGCGCGCTCTTGTCTCGCTCGCGCGTTCTGGTTCTGAATCCGCTCGACGAAAGTGAAATTGAAACGATTGTGCGACGCGCGTGGGCGGACGAAGAGCGGGGTGTCGCGAGCTTTCATCCGCAGATTTCGGATGAATTGATTTCTCGTCTGGCTCACATGTCGAGCGGCGATGCGCGGGTGGCGCTCGCAGCGCTCGAAGCTGCGGTGGCGGCGATTGAGCCAAACAACGAAGGCGTCAGAACGATTACTAGCGAAATACTTACGGAAGCTTTTGGACGCGCGCAGTTCGCTTATGACAAAGGCGGCGAAGAGCATTACAACCTGATTTCCGCGCTCATCAAGTCGCTGCGGAATTCAGATGTAAACGCAGCGCTTTATTGGTTGGCGCGAATGATTGAGGGCGGCGCCGATCCGGTGTTCATCGTTCGGCGTCTTTGCATTTTGGCGTCCGAGGATATTGGTCTCGCCGATCCTCAGGCGATGGTCCAGGCAGCAGCGGCGGCGGAGATCGTGCAACTTATCGGCATGCCCGAAGGTTTGTTTCCTTTGACGCAGGCGACAATTTATTTGGCGCGCGCGCCGAAATCGAACGCCGTGCTGCGCGCATATTCCGCCGCCCATAACGACGCGGTGGAAACTTCGCGCGAGCCGGTTCCGCTGCATCTGCGCAACGCGCCGACGCCTTTGATGAAGCACCTCGGTTATGGACGCGAGTACCGTTACGTTCATAGCGACGCGGCAGCGAAAGAAGAGATGTCATGTCTCCCGGAAAAATTGAAAGGGCGCGTCTATTTCGAAGGAATTGAAGCCACAAAGGACACAGAAAAGAAACAGTAGGAGAAAGCAGTAGGCAGTAGGCAGTGAGCTAGACCAATGCGAGATGCGCCAAAAATGAGGATCGAAAACCACAAATCCAAATTGCTTTCTGCCTTCTGCCTTTTGCCATCTGCCTACTGATTCTTCTCGGTGTCCTCTGTGTTTTATTTTTCATGGAACGGAAATCTGATAAGGAACTCGCGTTTCTGCACGACCTTTACATCGGCACCGATTGGGGCGAACGTTTCGCAGAAATGGTTGATGCGCATGTGGAGTTGCCGAAAGAGGGCCGCGCGCTTTACCTCGAGGCCGGCAGCGGCAGTCATGCGCTCGTGCTGCAGGAACGCGCTGGTGCGAAGCTCACGATTGTCTGCGCAGATGAGAATGAGGAGTGCCTCGAGTTAGCGCGCGCGAAGGCCGCCGCGCTGCACGAACGTGCTGAGTTCCAACGCGAGAACCCGCGGGCGCTATCGTTTCCTCAAGACCAATTCGATCTCGTCCTCGCCAACAACTCGTTCACCCCGCCGCAACATCTACGAGCAAACTTGCGCGAGGTTGTGCGAGTCGTGAAACCTGGCGCGCTAGTCGCGTGGTGGTTGCCGACGGCGTCGAGCTTCGGCGAATTCTTTTCGATCTACTGGGAAGCTCTGCTCAACGCCGGCGCCTTGGACCACGGCGCCGATGTCGAGCACCTGATTAGCGAGTTGCCGACGATCTCAGACGCAGAGCGATGGAGCCAGGACGCCGGTCTTGCGGATGTGACTTCATGGACGGCGATCGAGGAGTTTGATTATGCGTCGGGCGCTGAATTTTTGAATTCACCTTTGATAACGGATTTCCTGTTGCCTGTGTGGCTGCAATCTATCCCCGATGATCAGCAACAGAAAGTGCGACATGAACTCACGCGAATTATCGACGAGGAACGACATGCTGGTGAATTTGCGCTGACACTGAAGGCGACGTTAGTTTTGGGCAAGAAAGGCCGAGTTCAATGAGATCGGGGAGTAGCCCGACCGTGAGGGAGGGCGTAGACAGCTGGGTTCAATAAGCAGGACGGAACCACCTGTAAAGCAGCAACAAACCGAAAACGATCAACTCCCAGGCAATAATCTTCTTTACTGTCGAATTGACAAATCCCATTCAATGTTCGATCCGTTTGGTCTCGTCGGTTTTCATCTGCTGCGCGCGGCGGCGGGCTTCTTCGAACAGCGTCTCGTCATCGATCGAATCGAGCTTTGAGCGCGAGTTGCGATCGTCGCGGTCCGCATCCTCAATGCCTTCTTTGAACGCCTTCTTGCTCTGGCCCAACGCCCGCGCCAGTTGCGGCAATTTGCTGCCGCCGAACAGCAGAAAGATCGCCGCGACGACGAGAATAATTATCGTCGGACTCTCAAAGGCGAACAGCAATCCAGTCATAGGGGTTCTCCTTCAACATGGCGGGCGGTACCCGCCTCTAAACTTTACGCGCGCACGCACAATTCGCTGTGGCCGTCTGATTCATAAAATAAATACTTCCGCCACGTTTCGTCAGCGCGTCCGATGTAACGCATGATTTGCCGATTCACGTGCAACGAGAAAGCGCGCGGCCGCCGCAACAAATTCATGTTCGATTCTTCCGGCGTGCGACTGCCCTTTTTATGATTGCAGCGCTTGCAGCAGGCAACCAGATTGTCCCACGTCGACTCCCCGCCACGCGAACGCGGAACGATGTGATCCAAAGTCAATTCGGCCGGCGAAAATTGTTTGCCGCAATACTGACAGCATGAATGATCGCGCAAAAGAATGTTCTTGCGCGAAAGCGATCTACGCTCGAACGGGATGTGCCGATATTCGGTCAAGCGAATCACCGAGGGCGCGTGCATCACAATGGTTTGCGAGTGCAGCATGTGGCCGTTGTGCTCTTCCATGCGCGCCACGCCCTTGAAAATCATGACGACCGCGCGCCGCTCTGTGCACACGTTGATGGGCTCAAACGAAGCATTCAGCACTAGAACTCGCGCATTCATACTTGACGGGATATTACGCGAGCGCGAAGGAAAGTGTCAAAAATTGGTCTCGAAGCGCACGCATCCCTGCGTGCGGTGGGGCGGCATCTCTGCCGGCCCTGCTCTGGAAAAATTGCGAGCAGGATGCTCGCGGTCCGCACGCAAAGATGCGTGCCTTCCTAACGAAACTTATCTGTCGCTTCTACCAGCGCGCTTAGATTCCCCGGCTCCATAATCGAGTGTCCCGCGTCCGGCGTGATGTGCAACTCGGCTTCCGGCCAGGCGCGATGCAAGTCCCAGGCGCTCGTCATCGGACAGACGACATCGTAGCGGCCCTGCACGATCACTCCGGGAATATGCCGGATCTTTCCGACGTTCTCGATCAAATAATTCTCGGTCGGAAAGAAACAGTTGTTCATGAAGTAATGACATTCGATGCGCGCAAACGCTTCGGCGAATGTTGGATCGGCAAATCGCTCGATCGATTCCGGATCGAAAAATAGTTTGGACGTGCTGCCTTCCCAGATGGACCACGCGCGCGCCGCTTCGATGCGCACCTTGTCGTCGGTGCTGGTGAGGCGGCGATAATAAGCACCGACCATGTCGTGACGTTCATCTTCGGGAATGACTTTCACGAACTCTTCCCAAACGTCGGCAAAGATCCAACTGCATCCCTGCTGATAGAACCATTTGATCTCCTGTGGCCGGCAAAGGAAGATTCCGCGCAAAACTAATTCCGTCGCTCGATCGGGATGCGTCTCGGCATAGGCCAGCGACAAAGTGCTGCCCCAAGATCCGCCGAAGACTTGCCACTTATCAATTCCCAGATATTCGCGCAGCTTCTCGATGTCGGAAACAAGATCCCACGTCGTGTTCTCTTCAATCGAAGCATGCGGCGTACTCTGTCCCGATCCGCGCTGATCGAAAAGCACAATGCGGTAAGCCGACGGATCGTGAAACTGCCGGTATTCAGGCGTGACGCCGCCACCTGGACCACCGTGCAGAAACACAACGGCCTTGCCCTTGGGGTTGCCGCACTGCTCGTAATAAATTTCGTGCAGGTCAGAAACTTTCAGACGACCGGTGTCGAAGGGTTCGATTGGCGGATAAAGAGTTCTCAGTTGTGACATTATCATTCTTCTCAATCTATCCTCACATGCCGATGCTACCGCACGATTAGGTTTGAGCAAAGGAAGTCGCGCGAGCAATCGTAAGTACGAAGACCCGGTCCGCCCCGGCAGCTTTCAAAACGTCGGCACAAGCGGAAACCGTCGCGCCTGTAGTGAAGACATCATCAATCAACATTACCCGCTTCCCCTTGATTTGATCAGAATGCCGAACAGAGAAGGCATGTGCCATGCTCTGCCGCCGGGCTTTCGCGTCCATGCCGGCGCGATGCATCTTCGTTTGTGTTTGGCGCACAAGGCTGTGCTCGTCGAGTCCCAAGTGACTTCGGCGCGCCAACGCCCGAGCCAGGATCAGAGCTTGATTAAAGCCTCGTTCGCGTTCGCGCGAATGATGCAGCGGGACCGGAACGATCAATTCGGCATCACTCAAAGGAGCGCGCTGCTGAGCGCGGTACATCTCTTCAGCCAGCCGGCGTGTGATGTGCGGCTGTCGTTTTAGTTCCAGGACAGTCACGCGCAAGGCGCCTTCGTAAAGACCACAGGCGCGCGCCACCGTAAACGAATCGTCATCGCAGCGGCCGCAGCGAATGTTTTCGCGTTTGTCTTCACTGACTCTTGCAGAACTCAGTGCGCCGCATTTCCAGCAGAGTGTTTCGTCGCCACGAAATAGCGGCGCGGCGTCCCAACATCTGGCGCAAGCAACGCCGTCGTCACGCGCCTCAACACTCGCTCCGCAAACCGCGCAAGCTTCGGGATAGACGAGCGCGAGAGCGGCGTCAAAGGCTTGGCTGGCAAGATTCGATAATTCGGCGATCAAATTAATGAAATCTTCGCTTTCGTAATCTGGGCAGGGACTCTTTAATCCGGTCTACCGCTCCCGGTTCTGACACGCCTCAAAAAAACAAATCGAGCCTCCCGAATCAATCAGGAGGCCGCGAATTATGTCACAGATTGTCGAACCAATATCAGACGAGTAGCGAGATTATTCCTCCTCAGCAACCAACAATCCTTTCTCATTCAACTCCTGACACGTCACGCAATGCTGCGCCCAGGGGACCGCTTCGAGACGTTTCTCCTGAATCGGCTCGCCGCAATTATCACAGTGGCCGTACTCCCCCTCTTCGATGCGTCCCAGTGCGGCATCGATCGAATCCAACAATTGACGATCGTTCGTGGACATGGACATCAATAATTCTTTGGTGTAAGCGTTAGCGGCCATGTCGGCCGGATCCTGTGTGGCTTCGGCGTCGCGTTCGCGGCTGTAAGCTTCGGCCGCCTGCACCTGGCCCACCAGGCCCTCGCGGCGCGCAATCAATTTTTCTCGATAGCTCTTCGCTTTTCTTTTATCCATCGCTGTCTGTTAGATCCTCCACTCGTAATTCCTATTTCTGATACGGCAATCCACGATTGATCGTGTACGCGCGATAAATTTGCTCGACCACCAGGACGCGCGCCATTTCATGCGTCAGCGTCAGACGCGATAAGCGCCAGCGCTTTTGTGCCCGCTTCACCACGTCCTGACTGAAGCCGTCCGGCCCGCCGACGACGATCGAGACTTCTTTGACGGCATCATTCTCCCAGCGCTTGATTTCGTCAGCGAGTTCATGCGAACTCCACTCTCTGCCTGAAAGGTGGAGCAAAACTGTCAGACTACCCGATGGAATGGCATCGAGCAAACGCTGCGATTCTTTTTCAATCCTTGAAGGATCTGCTCCGCCGAATTCGCGCGTCTCGATCGCCTCGCAGCGAACAAATCGCTCCAGCCTTTTCAAATAATCACTGACGAGCGTCCGCAGATGCTCATCCTTCGTCTTGCCGGGCCAGATGAAGCGAATCTTCATACCAGAAGTCAGATGTCAGACACCAGACGCATCTTCGATCTTTGAGGTCTGACTTCTGATGTCCGATCTCCGCTCTCTGCTCTCTGCTTCTTCTCGCGCCAAGCGCTCGTACAAATTCTTCCGGGAGATGCCGAGAATCTTCGCTGCCTCGGTTTTATTCCCGCGCGTCGCGGCCAGCGTTTCGCGAATGTAATCCGATTCGACCTCCGCCAGGGTCGGCCGCCGGCGCTTGCGCGAATGCCGTGCGGCGGCAATCCGAACTGCCTCGGGCAAGTGTTCGGGCGCGACCTCTTTTTCGCCGCAAACAATTACCGCGCGCTCAATGATGTTTGCCAGCTCGCGAACGTTGCCAGGAAATTCATACGCCAGCAAAAGCGCATGTGCTGCCGGCGACAAACTTCGCGCGTTGCGGCCGTGCTTCGCCGCATAGGTCTTGACCAACGACCGGGCCAGCGCCGCCACGTCCTTTTGCCGCTCGCGCAACGGCGGCGCCCCTATCTGCACGACGTTCAGCCGGTAGAAAAGATCGTCGCGAAATGCGCGCCGCTCGACCGCGTTCTTTAAATCGGCATTGGTCAAGGCGATCAATCGCGCGTCAACTGCGATCGTTTTGCGTCCGCCGAGCCGCTCAAATTCGCGGTTCTCAATCACCCGCAAAAGCTTTGCCTGCGCGTCGAGCGACAAATGCGCAATTTCATCGAGCACCAAAGTGCCTCGATGCGCCGCTTCCAGCCGGCCCGGCTTCGCCTCGGTCGCTCCAGTGAAAGCGCCGCGCTCGTAACCAAACAGTTCGGCCTCCAGCAAGTCCGCCGGCAACGTGGCACAATCAATCTTCACGAGCGGTTCCTGTGCCCGTACCGATCGCGAATGGATGAATGCGGCCAGAGCGTCTTTGCCGGAGCCGGACTCACCGGTGATGAGGACGTTGGCGTTCGTGGGCGCGACGCGTTCCGCGAGTGCGACTGCCTCGCGCATCGCTTCCGATAACGCTACGATTTCGATCACTATTCTGCTCTCAAAGAACCAACAGTTGTCAGATCGTCCGGCGATAAATCGCGCCGTCGAGCTTCGCGCCACAGCCGCTCGAGATCGTAAAAGCGGCGGGCTTTATCGTCGAACACATGAACCACAAAATCGCCATAATCGATCAGCACCCATTCAGCGTTTTGATAACCTTCGACGCGCGCCGCCGGCGAGCCGTGACGCTTCAATTGCTCGACAATCTCATCGCTGATGGCCTGCACCTGACGACGATTGGCGCCGGTGAAAATCACAAAGAAGTCTGTAAAGCTCGAAATCCCTCGCAGGTCCAAAACCGTTACGTCGATCGCCTTCTTCTCAGCCGCCGCGTGCAGCGCACGGCACAGGCGCTCATCGAATTCCGAAAAGTGAATCGGCCCAGCACTGACGCGCGTGCCAATCGCGGCCGCCTGCACCTCTGGACTCAAGGCTTTCTCTTTTAACTTTTGATTCATCAATTTCTATATAACCCGTTCTTCTCGATATAAGCCGCGACTTGGGGCGGCACCATCGATATCAATTTTTCAAATTCTTTCGCATGCGCCGCGGCGCGAATCGCAGTTGCGGATATATCCACCATCGCCAGGTCTGTCAGCACGACGCTCCGCTTACCGCTCAGAGTGCTTATCTCTAGTTGCGCGTGACGCCCCGCCGTTGAATCGATCACTGTGACGGGAATGTTCTCACGATCAAATGCTTTAAGATCGAAACCAGGCCGCGTAGCGACAATCAAATGACAGAGAGTCAACAGCCGCTGCCATTCTTTCCAGGTCGTGATCTCCAGCCATGAATCTGCTCCCACGATGAAAAACAATTCAGTCTCGTCGCCGAATGTCTCGCGCATCCGCTCGACCGTATTCACCGCGTACGGTTGATCGGGTGCATCCAGTTCGACGGTTGACACAAGCAATTGCTGATCCGCTACGGTCGCCAGCGCCAGCATCGCAAAGCGATGAAACGCCGACGTTAGCTTCCGGGTTCGCTTGTGCGGCGGAACGCACGCCGGCACGAAAATAAGTTCGTCCAATTTAAAGAGCTGTAACACGCGGCGCGCAACTTCGAGATGTCCGTTGTGCACCGGATCGAACGTACCGCCATAAATGCCAATGCGCCGGGACATCATCGATTGATATTCACGCGGGCGAACCCGATAAGAGTTCTTCACGCGGCGCCGGCAATTTATGAATCCGATGCAGCTCAACCTCTTTGGCCACCGCGCGAATTAATTCCGGTACGCCTTTGCCTGTCACTGACGAGATCGCGAAGAACTCGCGGTCGTCTTGTGCGGCGCGCGCCCGCAACGCCTCGACTCTTTCTGGTTCGTCGAGTGCGTCGATCTTTGTAGCGACGACAATCTGGCGGCGCGCGGCGAGTTCAGCATTGTAAGCAGCCAATTCGCGATTAATGATCTCGTAATCGCCCACCGGATCGCGTCCCGACGATGAAACATCGATCAGGTGCAGCAACAAAGTGGTCCGCTCAACGTGGCGCAAAAAGCGATCTCCCAGACCGTGACCTTCGTGTGCGCCTTCGATCAATCCGGGGATATCGGCGATGACCAACGTGCGAAAATCGCCGAGATCGACGACGCCAAGATGCGGCTCGAGCGTCGTGAAAGGGTAATCAGCTATCTTTGGTTTTGCCGCCGACACCGTCGAGATAAAAGTTGATTTGCCGGCATTCGGAAAGCCAACCAAGCCGACGTCCGCGAGCAACTTCAATTCGAGTTGCAACTCGCCCTCTTCGCCGGCGCTGCCTTCCTGGTGATAACGCGGCGCTCGATTGGTTGAAGTCGCGAAGTGCGCATTACCAAACCCGCCCCGCCCGCCGCGCGCGGCGCGCCATCGTTGTCCATCTTCATCAAAATCGAACAGCAACTCGTTAGTCGCCGCGTCAAACACCTGTGTGCCCAACGGAACACGCACGATCGTATCGTCGCCTTCTTTGCCTGAGCGGTTGCTGCCTTCGCCATGCATGCCGCGTCCGGCCACGTGCAAAGGGTTATAGCGCAGATGCAAAAGTGTGTTCACCGATTCGTCCGAAACCAGCCACACATCGCCGCCGCGGCCGCCGTCGCCACCGGATGGACCACCGCGCGGAACAAATTTCTCGCGCCGAAAGGCGGTCACGCCGTTACCGCCGTGGCCTCCGACTACGCGAATCTTTGTGCGATCGATGAACATATGGAACGCACGCATCCATGCGTGCGGTTCACCGGCATGCTTGCCGGTGCATTGCAGGCAAGATGCCCGCGACC
>DASQYL010000430.1:0-9850 GCA_035639235.1 Pyrinomonadaceae bacterium
AAAGACGGGATGACCCATCTTGTAAACCCATTCGTCGAAGAACCAATCCAGCGATTGCCCGGTGCTCTCTTCCATCGCCAGCCGGAAATTCGATGTGTCAACCGGTTGATGAGCATATTTTGTCAAATAGTGATTAATCGCGCGCCACCAATTGTCTTCACCGAGAAACGTGCGCAGCATATGCAGCACCGCGCCGCCTCGCGGATAAGCATAAATGTCAAACACCGCATCAGGATTTGCATAATTCTTCGTCACGATCGGACGCCGCAGCCCACGATTCCACGCCTGAAAATATTGATCCTGATTTGCTTTGACATCCGAATAAAGAAAGTCGTCGTGACCGAGATGATGCTCGTCCCACATCGCCTGAAAATAAGTCGCGAAACTTTCATTCAGCCAAATGTCCGACCAACTGCGGCACGTCACGAAATCGCCGAACCATTGATGAGCCAGTTCATGTGATTCAAGACTGTCGCTGGTTGAATCGAGTTCCGTGCGCGCGTCATGAATCATGTTGTCCGTTTGCGTGGTCGCACTGATGTTCTCCATGCCGCCGCCGAAATCGCGCACGGTAGTCTGCGCGTATTTCGCGTAGGGATATTTGACGCCGGTCTTCTCAGAAAAGAACTTGACCATGTCCGGCAGCCGGGATGCGGTAACTTTTCCTTCTTCGAATTCATTTGGATAAACATTCGTCACGACGGGAATGCCGGCGTATTCGCCCGTCACAGGTTTGAATTCGCCGACGACGACCGATGTGAGATAGGTTGCGTGCGGCGCGTCGATCTTCCAATCAAACGTGCGCGTCCCGTCCGCGTTCTCTTTGGTGCTGAGAAGCTTGCCGTTCGAAATGACGCTAAGCGGCTTTTCGACGGTAGCGACGATCTCAGTCGTGACAAAATCATTGGGATGATCGAAGCAGGCAAACCAGTAGTGATTTGCTTCTGATTCGCCTTGCGTCCACGCCTGCTTCGGTCGCGTCGGATCGTCCGGGCGCGGCAAAATGAAATTCAATCCGCCGCCGCCGATGAGCGCAAATCGTTCCGGCGGCGGCTTAATCGTGTGATACGCGATGATAATGGCGATCTCTTCGTTCGGTTGATACGCGCGATCGAGCGCGATCGTAAGCTTCTCTTTCTTGTCATCGTAAACGAACGTCAGCGGCGCGCCCTTCGCGAGCTTCGCGCTCTCGAACGTCATGAACGCCGCGTCCAAATCAACGCGCTTCAAATTCTTCACGGTCGGCGCCAGCGTGATCGTCTCGGTTCCAATCGCCTGTTCCTTTGCAAAATCAAACCGCAGATCGAGTTTTATATTCCGCTGATCGTAATCATGCGGCGGAATGTATTGCGGCCCGGGCAGTGGACGCGGGGTCGGGCGCGGTGCAGGCGGCGGCGTTTGCGCTCCGGCGCTCCACGCTATCGAAAGCAGGGAAGCGCCAATCAGTAGCGACCTTAACGCTCTGCGCCGAATTGATTTCGACTGAGTCATGCTGATCTCCAGTTTTGAGACTCGGAAGTAGTGGATAATGCTCCAAAGATAATTAATTGCGAACGGATTCTGTCACTGTGCAATGCTAAATGACAAGTAGGAAATCCAAATCGGTGATAGTTTTGAGTCGGCATTTGTGCGGCTAAGCGGCCGGACAAATCCGTCCTCTAAACGAATCGAAATCTTGGCGTGTTATTGAGAAGGGTTCGACAAGCGCTGCCGCTCTTGCTCCGTCCAATCGCAGAGCGTTTTCTTGTCTTGATCCGAGAGTTTTGCCGCGGGATGCATGGGCGTGTAGGAAGACAGCGGCATGACGCCATCCTGAACTTCATCGCAGATTTGACGTAGCTTGCGGTCTTGTCGATCGCTTGGCAGCTTGCCCCATTCGGACATGTTCAGCGAGCGGCGGCCGTCGTGTACGTGATTCGAGAGCCACCACGAAACCGGCGCAACGTTTGTGTACCAGGGCCACACAGTTTTATTTGTATGGCAATCGCGACACGAGCGATCGAGGATCGCCGCGACGTCGGAAGTCATTTGGGTCTTCGCATTGATCGTTTGTGACTCGTCGATCGGCGGATTGGTGCGGGCCGGACGTATTGCTTGAATCCCAATTACCAAAACTACGAGAAGAATCGCAACGATCTTTAAGATTATCCGCATGAATTGCAGTTTATTCGGAGACTGGCGTCTTAATCAATTGCTCCAACTGCACGCGTACGCGGGGATTTGTCTCGTCCTCAATAATCCGCTTCAGAATCGGTTCATAGAATCGTCCGTAGTTGCGAATTTCGGCCGTCGCCTCGGCGCGAACGGACGGCGAAGGATTGTTGAGGCGGCTGACCTGCTGCTTAACTGACTTTTCCATTTCAGGTGTAATGACTTCTGTGCGGCCAACGAGCACGCGCACTAGTTCGTCGGGTTTCGGATTGATGGTGATCGGCAACACGGCATCGGTCGCGGACCGCGGCAAGATATAAAACACGCGCATGCCGGGTTCGAACCAACTGTTGCGCCAGGTCTTGATCATCGCGTCGGCTTCTTTGTCAAACAGTCCCGACGCCACGAGCGTCGCTCGCAATTGTTGGATAACGCCGTCGAGGTTCCTGTCGGGTGAGGGGCGGTTGACCGAAATGGTTCCCGACAGTTTATTGACCGACTGAAAACCAATCTTGCCGTCGCGATTTTCAAAAACAATTGCCTGCGCAATCGGGTCTTTGGCGACGTTCCGCAGCGTCACACGATCGTTTTCCAGCGTAACCATCAATGGGAGATCGAAATCGCCGACGCCTCGATAGAAGAGAAATTTCTCCTGCTCGATCGGTCGCCCGTTGGTTGCACAAATTTGCACGGGCGCTGCATCAGTTTCGCGCGCAGCGTAATAATGATTATCGGAATAATCAGCCGGCAGATTGATCGCGGCGCTTGGTTGCACTTTCATCGTTCCCCAGTTGATGCCCGCTTGATCGACTGCGCGTGCTTGCGGATACCACTCGGTAATCTTACCTTTGGGAAACTCGACCTTGGTGTAGACGTTCATCTCACGGTTCGCATAAAAATAAATGACCGGCGTCTCCATGCGAACGGCTGCGGTTAATTCAGCCTTGCTGTTGGCGTGACGCAAACCCAAATCAGTTTTATCGCTGGTGTGCACGAACTTCGGCAGATCGGTGGCGCCGTTCAGAGGCCGCCATTCCAGAGCAACGCCGTTCTTGCCGGCAATCGAGGTGAAAGTTCCCCATTCGTGAACCGTCAATCTATCTCTCTGCGGAATTGCGTTGGTCCGCGAATGGCGCAGCTTTATAGTCACTGCAAAACCCCCGATGATGATGACCGAAGAAACGACCAGAAGCTTTATCAGATTTCGCACCGCACCTCTCCTTTTCAAAATGGACACTCGATTGCCGAGGCCATCGTTTATCGTTTGCCTGCGAGCCCATGAATCCTGCCGACGGTCTCGGTCCAAAGTTTTGCCCAGAAGCTGTGTACCTTCTTTGGGGGAAGATCAGACCTGATCGATAACTTCGTTTTCCAACTGCTCAGCATATGCGGGTCTAAGTTGAGAACGCCGTCGCGCGTGACATCTTGCGGCGCAGGTACCAGCGCCGTCATTCGATCGTAAACGCCGGCGCGGTCTGCCGGCTTGACATGAATCAACAGATACCAAAGTGTCATCGCATCTCGCGGCCGCGCTTCGCGTAATATCGTGGCGAGCGCCGCAGCCCGCTCGTCTTCGTTGCCAAAATCAAACTTCGATAAGGCCATTTTGAAAGCCTGCGTCGCGTCTTCGAAGTATGGTGTGCCCGGGCCGTACCCTTTCTTCATGGCGCAGGCCGCGCCGGCCGGAACCGACGATTCGCGATCGATCAATTGTAAAGCGACCCAGCCCAGCGTTACGTGAAGAATGCTGTCGCCTTCGTCATTCACTTCGAGCGTATATGCGCACCCCAAATCTTCCGCGACGCCTGACGGAGTGTCCACGAAGAAGAGCCGCGGCGGCGCGGAGATGTGCGCGCTCAGACGTCCGCGCGCCAACTCCAGCCGATGCTCGTCAGAATTGGCTTCGAGCAGACGCACGCGGCTGTTCGGATCGACTTCGACGCTGCCGATGGCGGCGACATCGATCTTCGCGCGCGAGGTTGCGTCGGTTTCGAGCCACTGGCCCACTGCAATCTTGCCGTCGCCACTGACGGTTTGAAAGTCAATCCGCGGCGCTCCGTCAAGGCGGGCAACGTTCCACTCGCCGGCAGTTTTGTTGGGGTGTAAGAGAACCAACGCAGCGGTTAAGATCAGAATGATTGACGCTGCGATTGCCAGCGGCTTTAGAAACCAAAACCTAGGCTCGTGAAAATCATCCAAACCTTCGACGATGTTAGGCCAGATGGCGCGAGGCGCCGCGGATATCTGAAGTTGTTCGGCGAATCGCGCGCCGGCCTTCACTTCGTCAGATTCCGCGCGACAGCGCGGGCACGACAACAAATGCTCAGCTACCCGATGACTTTCGGTCGTCGATAACTCTCCGTGAAAGTAAGCAGAACTTAGCGATGCGACATGATTAGTAAACATATGAATTGCTTTCAACGCACGACGCATTCAAATCTGGTCTTTCAAATAACTCAACCGTCGGGCTAACGTTTTATGTGCGCGATTCAGACGCGACGCGACAGTCCCCTTCGAACAGCTCAGCACGGTCGCGATCTCGTCGTATGACATTCCTTCGACGTACTTGAGCAGGATGGGCCAACGCAGCTTTGGCTTCAGCTCTACAATCGCCGACTGAACTCGATCCGACAATTCCCTGCGTGCATATCTCGCCCGTGGCGACTCGCTCACTGCTGCCGGCTTAAGAAAGAATTCAGTCAAGCCGACAAATCGGCGGCGCTTGCGATGCTCGTCGTGACACGTGTTTATTACCAGTCGATAGAGCCAGGTCGCAAATTCAGAATCGCCGCGAAATTGGTTGATCCGCGTCATCAACTTGAGAAAGACCTGCTGCGTAACATCGGCCGCCGCCGCCTCGTCGCCGGATAGCGAATACAGCGCGATCGAATACACGCGGTCGTTGTACTTTTCGAACAAAACGCGCAGAGCTTTGCGGTCGCCCTGCTGACAAGCGGAGATGGTCTGCGGGTCGATCGATTCCGGCACCGGCTGCTGCTCTCGGGTCGCGACGATTTGATCGAGCATCATTAGTTAGACGAGGCGCAGTTTAGTTTTCTTCCGTCGATTGCGCAAAAAAAAGCGATGAAAGCGCTGCTTGGAACCTCAGACAGGATTAGCCGCGGATTCACGCAGACAAACGCTGATCAGAAGAATTTCGTTTCTTCCTTATCTGCGTAAATCCGCGCTCATCCGCGGCTAGTCTCTTAAGACCTCGCTCCGTTACGATTGTGTCTGCTGGTTTACTAGCGAGTCACGTGCACCAACATCTCCGTTCCCGATTCCAGTCTCAGTTCCTTGTGGCCGTTGATGGCCAGCGATCCGGCACCGCCGGCGCCGCCGATGATCAGGCCAATCGCCGCACCTTTGCCGCCACCCGCAATGCCGCCGATGATCGCCCCGGCGGTCGCGCCGATGCCGCCTCGCTTCAGGGTTTGCTTGCCGCGACTCTCTGACTGTACCCCGCCCTCCTGATCGCTTCGGCTATTCGTTCCGTAAACTTTTGTCACATATCCGTGCAGCACGCCATGCTTTGGAGGGTCGCCGGGAAGATCGATTGAATCGAATGAAAGGTTCATCGTCGTGCGGCCTTGTACCTTTCCCGATTTGATGATCGAACGAATGTGTCCATGTACGGTCGCCTCATTGAAGCGCACGGGATCGATAGCAGTTGCCGTGAACTTGTCACCGGCGCGCGATTCTTTGCTCGACAAGCTATCGTTCAAACGAATTTTCAGATTCGTTCCCACAGGGATCAGCGGAGCCACGTTTGTTCGCGGCGGCGGCTTCCGTAAACGCGGCTTGGTGGTTTGCGCGCGAGCCGATGCTGATAACACAAACAGCAAAGAGATGATCGGTAGGGCGACTCTCTTAATGAACATATAGTCCTCCTTCGATTAGTTTGATTGATTCCGTTAGGGCAGATGGGAAGATTATTGTTTTAGAGTTCAAGCTTCAGCTAGTTTCCGACGCCAGCCTAAAGGCTGAACTAAAAACTTTATGCAGCAGCTTCAGCTTTGTCCGGCGAGGCGGCGGCGATTTGAGATTCTTCAGATTCGAAAGATCGCCGTCGCCGGACCGTTCCGTCAGATTCAAAGATGTAAGCCGACGGCGCCTCGCGCATGATGATGTCCTGCAAGCGCATCAACCCATAAAGCAGAGCTTCGGGGCGCGGCGGACAACCGGGAATGTAAACGTCGACCGGAATGCAGCGATCGACGCCTTGCATAGTTGAATAAGAATCAAACGGTCCACCCGTCGAGGCGCACGCGCCCATCGCCATCGCCCACTTCGGTTCCGGCATTTGATCGTAGACCCGCCGCACCACCGGTCCCATCTTCAAAGTCACGGTCCCGGCGATGATAATCAGATCGCTTTGTCGCGGGCTGGGCCGAAACACACCCGCGCCGAATCGATCGATGTCGAAACGGCTGGCGCCGGTCGCCATCATTTCGATCGCGCAGCAGGCCAGCCCGAACGTCATCGGCCAGATCGCCGACTTGCGCGCCCAGTTCACGCCAAATTGGATCGGTTTTGAATCGATCACGGGCGCGGCGATCTTCTGCCGCACGAAATTAGTTATGGAATCAACTGTAGTGAGGACGAACCCCTCGTCATGCTCTGCCATAATCTAGGCCCACTCTAATGCGCCTTTGCGCCACGCGTAATAATAGCCGACGATCAAAATCCCGATGAACACGAACATCTCAATCAGCGCGAATTTCGTGAACGAAAAGTCATTGCCCATAAAGATAATTGCCCACGGCAAAAGAAAAATCGTCTCGACATCGAAAATCAAAAACAGCATCGCGACGATGTAATAACGCACCGTGAAGCGTTCGTGCGCGCCGGTTTCGGGATCGATGCCGCATTCATACGGCCGCATCTTGTCCTTCTGATATTTCCAGGGCCGCAAAAACCGCCCGAGAATCAGCGGCAAGACCGGAAACGCCACCGCGAAAACGAAAAAGACCATCACCGGCAAATACGCCGTCGATGGTCCACCAATGTGATGCGCCGTCGTTGTGGTTGCTTGTAACAAGAGCATCGCGCTTGATTATCTGCTCACGAATTCGGACGCGGGAATATTAAGTGTCGCGCTTGAACAAAGTCAATCGAGGATATTTCAAGCGACCAGGGTCGCCGTAGCAACGAATCGGTGCGCAATGTTATCGACCATTACTCCGAATCCTTCGAGCGTACGCACTCCGAGCAGCGTCAGGTCGCTCGGTTCGGCAAACACGACTTCGTCGTTGGTCTCGTAACCTTCCGCGCTGAGAATCGCATATCCAACCTCACGCTCGATTTTTTGCTGAGTTGCAGTGGAGAATAATCTCTTGCGCCGTGGCGTGATTCCAATCGTACGCAGCACGTCCGCCGGCAACCAGGTGAGTTCTGATTCTGTGTCGACCAACGCGAAAATCGGTTGAGTCGACAACTCTTCGTGCTTTGGATTGCGAGCCGTAACGTTAACTTTGAAGGCGCTCATTACGGGGCAAGCTTACAAGGCTCGATCAGATTAGGGCAAGCATCGGAAGACAAGATGCCGAAGAGTGCGGCTGTTGGCTCCGGAGGAGCCGAATGTTTATAGCTACCGATTGATTTCTTCTTGTTATAGCTCCGTAGGAGCGACATATTTCTTCGTCGAGGATTTGGATTAGGCGCGATTAACTTTTCGCTCCTACGGAGCTCCGTGGATGTTTGGGAGCCGGCTTCTATAAATATTTCGTCCTCAACGGGACTTTCCCGCGTCGGTGACAATGTGGGATTCATGCGCTTATATCCGCGTCCATCCGCATTAACCTGCGGCTGATTTGTTACTCCCAATTCTTCGCCGCCGCTTCCGCGTCTTCGAGCTCTTCCTTGCGCCGCCAATACCCACACTGCTCGATCAACTTCCGCGCCGCCGCCAGATCATCCTTCGCCCCGCGCGGCGAACCATCAGGATTCTTGTTCCATGGATATTCAATCCGGTTTGCGTCGTCTACCATTTTCCCGCTCACCGGCCCGAACAACCGCGCGCGATAGAGATGAATGTCTGCCATGAATAATCTCATCGGTCCGCGCTCGGCAATTTCCCAGGCTTCGTCCAAATCCTCCTGCGCGCTCTCGGGGCCGGTGCGCGCGCCAGTGAGAAAACGCAGCCATGCGCGGATGAGCAGGCCGCGGGGAAGTTCGTAAATGGTGCCGGCGCGGCGGAGACCGGCCACGGCGGCGGCGACATTTTCGATTGCCAATTGCCGATCGCCCATCGACGTTGGATCAAGGGTGAAAGAATAGAGCGCGGCGCGGCCGAGCGTGAGGTGGTTGAGGGCGATGGTGAGAATGCCGAGATCGCCATCGGTTACCCACTTGAGTGTTTGGGCCGCACGCTGAAAGACGCCGCGGCAAGTGGCACGGGCATCCTGCCCGTGTGCCATTGATGTTTTCACGGCCTGGAAGCCCGTGCGATGAAGTACCATTTGCAAGCTAGCGCGTTCGGGGGCGGCGAGGAGCAGGTCGCAATACTGGAAGCCACTCACCGAGTAAAGTAGTGGGTGGTAGGGCTGGCTTTCGGCCTGCATTTGCTCGGCCTCGCGGAAGAGCGTCTCCGCCTCCGCCAGGCGACCCGCCTGATGCAGGGCATCGCCTAACCGCGCTGCGCTGGTCTCGCGAATGAACGCATCGCCCGCATGTTCGGCGTAGGTCACGAACTGCTCGGCGTGCCCCAATGCTCCGGCCACCTCGCCCAGCGTCAGCTCTAGCTCGCTCAGGTTGCTGGCATTGCGCGCAGCATTCAGCCAGTCTTCCTGCTCAGTGTAATCCCGAAACGAAGCCCGCATTGGGTCAATGGCCTCGGTCAATCGGCCCAAAGCGGAGGCAGTAGGCGGAGACGATCAAAACCCAAGCTTTGTATGTTTCCCTGAGGGATGGCGCAACACGATTCCACGGCTGCTCGAAGAAGCAGGCGACCGCGCCCAATTCAGAACCGAAGGCCCCCAATTTTTTTGTGGCATAGTCAGCGTTGCCGTGTCGGGTGCGCTCGTAGAAGATCTTTTCGACCGCCTCCTGTTGCAACCCCGCCTGGCAACCGTGGGCCACGGCCTGGTAGAGCGGCTGGAGGTCTTCGAGCGTGGGCTCGTCTCCTTCCTTCGTCGTATCGCGGAGATGTTCGTAGAGCCGCCGGTGTGCTGCGCGCCAGGCACCCGGCACCTGCTCCTTGAGGCGCGTCGCGAAATATTCGCGCAGCAATGGATGCGCATCTATCGAGACGAGTTCATGCGAACCCTCCTGACGATTCACTGTGATTAGACTCGCGTCTTCCAACCGTCGCAATGTGATATTGCGCTGCGCCTCGCTAATGCCTAGAAGCGGTCCGTTTATTCCCCCGATTTCTTCGCCGCTCCATAGCGCGTTCAGGCAATCGGCGGTGGCCGGACGATCGAACAGACCGAGCATTCGCAGGATGCACAACGCGCGAGTGCCTTTCTCACCCTCGTTCTTGAATGATTGAACATACGCATCCATGACTTGGAATGCATGACCACTTTGTTCTTCAGCATCCGCTTCGGCGAGCTTCACCAGATCGCGTTTGCGAATGTCGCCGTTGTGTGCGTCGCGCAGGAACGAACCAAGTAAGTTCAGAGTGAGCGCGTGGCCGCGCACGTCCTTAACTAACTGTTCGAATTCCTTTTGATTGCCTTTCACACCGAGCTTACGA
>DASQYL010000431.1:0-3121 GCA_035639235.1 Pyrinomonadaceae bacterium
CTGCGCTCTCGCCGGCATTGCCTGGCCGACGTACGGAAAAGTCTGATGACGATTCAAGCCGCGGAGCTTCAGGTGCTTTCCATTTAGATAGAAACCTTCAGGCGTGAATTTCGCTTCGCGAAAACCGATGCGCGTCTCGAACTGATCGATCAAGCGGTCTCGTTCTGACAAGCCAACTAGCACTTGATAAAGCTTCGGCCGATCGATATTCCAAAGCTCGACATCTCGAATGTCGGTAAGCGTCAAATCGTAATGCGCTTGCCGGTTCGGTGTAATCTCCCGCGTTTGCGTCGCAATCACTCGATTACCTTCGAGCAATGACGCAGTCAACATCAAAGGCGTGCCGTTCGATTTGTTCTCATCTATATAGCAGCGGACCCCCAGCTTTCGATCGGGGCTGAGAGCGTCGATTGGTTTCGCGAAGACATTTTCGATGAAGACGTTGGGAACGATACGCAACGCGACATCACGGTAGATGCCTCCGAAGGTCAGGTAATCAATCGATCCGCCGAAAGGCGGCATGTCCTTGCGTTCAGTCGAGTCAACTTCGACGGCCAGCACATTATCGCCGCGCCAGTTGAGATGAGGCGTCAATTCAAAGGAGAAGGGCGTGTAGCCGCCACGATACTCGCCCAGCCTCTGTCCGTTGATCCACACCGTCGCCGCCGTCATCACACCGCCGAAATCAACAAATACTCGCCGGCCTCGCAGCGCAATCGGCAATCTGAAATGACGACGATAGACGGAGACAAACTCGTAATCTTTGTCGTCGAACCCGTGCCACGGCAGAACTTTGTTGGTGTGCGGGATCGTCGCGTGTTTGAAATCTGCATCGTTGAATGACGATGCTGTGGCGCCCGGCAGATTCTTTTCGCTAAAGAGCCAGTTGTGATTTAAAGGGAATGTTCGCACGAGCATGGGTGACGCACTTTGCGCATTTCCAGTCAAAGGCGACAGGAGATGGGGAACCAGCGCATAACCAAGGCCCGCTCCGCTGCTCTTAAGAAAATTTCGACGGCTGAATCTCTGATGTTTCTTCATCGCGGCAACCTCTTTATCGCGGTTCGGAAAAAAGCGCAAACCCCGGAATTGCCGGAGATGCCGTTAAATAGGAAAGCCTGGGCCTCCAGCAAGGCAAAGTCTCAGGGTTCGTCAACCGGATCGCCATTATTCGCGGGCCAATCTGCAGCAAACGCGCACAAACGTTGCCGTTCCTGCTTTCTTGCCGAACAATTGTGCCAAGCCTCCAGAGATGGACCCCGGTACCTAGCTTTCCGATTTGTAATTTAAACCGAATCATGTTATTTTTGCTCCTTTTTACGCAACCATATAGGTGAAAATTGAATCAAAAGAAACGCCTTCCTCGTGGGAAAACAAGCGAAAAAGGTTGGTACTCCCGCAGACGCGAAACAATTCGCGCGGGAAAACGTTTGAAACAATTTGCGATGAGTGAACAATTACAGACTGGAATCATAAACATGGCATTAGTAGCTACATTTGACCAAGTAGATGAAGGAGTGCTTGTAGATTCTGTTGCCCCTGAGAATCTCGATCAGGTGCTGGAGCAGCTGGCTGCCGGAACTGATACCGAGGAGTCTCTGGCTGAAACTGCGGTCGAAACCACGACTGAATCGGACGAAGAACTGAGCGACAACCACGAACTGGATTTATCTGCGGGCGAATCGGACAAAGCTGCCGACCCGGTCCGCCTTTATATGCGTGAGATGGGTCGGGTGCCTTTACTGAATAAGGAGCAGGAAGTCGCGATCGCAAAACGCATTGAATGGGGGTTGCAGCGCGCGCAGAAGGGAATTACGCGCTCGCCGATTGCCATCGCCGAGCTGCTGAAAATCGGGACAGAACTACAAGCTGGCGCACTGCCGATCCGCGACGTCGTAAGTTTTTCGGATCAGATGGACGCGGAGGAGCAGGAACTCGACGACAAGGCGCCCGAGTATCTCGCCTGGACGCTTGAGGGAATCGATACCGTCAACAAACTTTATCGGCGTGCGCTGAAGGAACTCGGTCAATTTCAGACCGAGCAAAAGCGCACGCGCGGCAAAGCTTCAAAGAAGTTGCTGCGATTACGACGCAAACTGGCTGGTACCCGGTTGGAGATTGCGCACGAAATTCGCGGCTTAAGGTTGAAAGAAGAAATTCGCCAACGTCTGATCGCCGCCATTGAGACTGTGCACAAAGAGGTGCGCCAGCTCGAACGCGACATTGAACGATTCAGCGAACGCGCCAACGCTCGACGAGTGAAAGCTCAAGAGGCCGAACAACTGAAGCGGCAGATCGCCGCCGCTAAGCGCCGGCTGAAGGAAATTCAGACCGAACGTCACGTTTCGATCGTTGAGATCAAACGCGCGTGGCAAATGATCTCGCGCGGCGAAGCTCAGGCGGCGCAAGCAAAGCATGAATTGACCGAAGCGAATCTTCGCCTGGTAGTGTCGATTGCCAAGAAGTATCAGAACCGCGGGCTGCAATTCCTCGACCTGATTCAGGAGGGCAATCTTGGCCTGATGAAGGGCGTGGAGAAATTCGATTGGCGGCGTGGCTATAAGTTTTCGACTTACGCCACCTGGTGGATTCGTCAGGCGATTACGCGAGCGATCGCCGACCAGTCGCGCACCATCCGCGTCCCCGTTCATATGGTTGAGGTGATTAACAAGGTGAAGAAGGTTACGCGCGAATTGGTGGTTGAAATGGGCCGTGAACCTTCGACTGAAGAGATTGCGCGGCGCATGCACAGCACCGCCGATAAAGTCAGCAAAGCGATGAATCTGATTCAGCAGCCGATCTCACTTGAAGCGCCGATCGGCGAAGCAGGTGAGGCCCAGGTCGGAGATTTCATCGAGGATCAATCGACCGTCAGTCCCGCCGAGCGAGTCATTCATTCGAACGCCCGCGACGTGGCCGGCGACGTCTTGCAGACACTCAGTCCTCGCGAAGAGAAAGTCATTCGTCTCCGCTTTGGTTTGGACGCGGATGGTGCGCGACTGGTCGGCGATCGCTCGCGTAATCGCCTGACGAATCCACCAGGTGGCGTAAGTCGAAAACTTATAGTCACGCCGCCAATCGAATTTCTCCACGCCCTTCATCAGGCCAAGATTGCCCTCCT
>DASQYL010000432.1:0-7786 GCA_035639235.1 Pyrinomonadaceae bacterium
GCCCAGCGAAAGATCCTCGTCGAAGTTGCGCTCGGCAGAAACGTAACCACGTCCGCGCTTGAGCCGCATCTCGATATTGAGCGCGCCGCCGTCGCTGACCGTAGCAATATGAAGCGAAGGATCGAGCACCTCGACGTCCGCGTCGGCTTGAATGTCTCCCGCGGTGACTTCGCCGGAGCCGGTCTTCGAAATCGTCAGCGTCTTCGCCTCATTGCCATGCAGCTTGAAAGGCACCTGCTTCAGATTGAGAATGACGTCGGTCGCATCTTCGACGACGCCCTTGATTGAAGAGAATTCGTGTTCGACGCCTTCGATTTTTACCGCGGTAATCGCCGCCCCTTCGATCGATGAAAGCAGCGCCCTCCGCAACGAATTCCCGACCGTCGTGCCGAAGCCGCGTTCAAACGGCTGGGCGGAAAAACGGCCATAGCGTTCGGTCAGAGTGTCGCTGTCTGCCGCCAGGCGTCGCGGCATCTGAAAGCCTGTCCAGAGATTGTTTTGATCCATAACGTCCCGTTAGATTTTGAGGAGAAGCGAATCGAGAACGTGCTGCGCAGTCACGCTCCCGCTCGCACGTTAACTACTTGCTATAAAGTTCCACGATTAATTGTTCGTTGATCGAGCGGTCAACATCTTCACGCGTCGGCAACGAAGCGACCGATGCCGTCATGTCGCCGCCGGCGGAAATCCAGGACGGCCGCCCGCGGCCCGCCGCCGTCTGCCAGGCGCCCTCAACGTGCACGTTCTTACGGCTGCCTTCCTTGATCGAAATGACATCGCCCGGCTTCACCTGATAAGAAGGAATATCGACTTTCTTGTCATTCACCAGCACATGGCCATGATTGACGAGTTGTCGCGCCTGTCTGCGCGAAGTCGAAAAACCTGAGCGATAGACCGCGTTGTCCAGACGTCGCTCGAGCAGAAACAGAAGGTTTTCACCCGTAATGCCCTTTTGACGCGCGGCGCGCTCGAAATAGTTTCGAAATTGTCCTTCGAGAATAAAGTAGATGCGCTTAACCTTCTGCTTTTCGCGCAACTGCTGGCCGTAACCGGCAAGAGCCTTGCCGCGACGCATCGAGTTGCCATGCTGTCCCGGGGGTTGGGTCCCGCGTTTTTCAATGGGACAAGAAGGCTTGTAACAGCGATCTCCCTTGAGGAAAAGTTTTGCACCTTCGCGGCGGCACAAGCGGCACACCGCATCTCTATACCTAGCCAATCGTTTCTGCCTCCAGTCTAAATATCAGACGGAAAAGTTTACAGGCCGCGCTTCTGGAATTTTTGGATCTTGAATTCTGAATTCTGAATTCTAATTCCAGATTAGGAGCCCTTCATCCTTTAGGTCACTAACATTTTCGATTTGTGATTTTAGATTTTGAATTGGTTTTGAAAATCAGCAATCGCAAATCCAAAATCGACAATCTCCCTAAACTCTACGCCGTTTGGGCGGCCGGCATCCGTTGTGCGGAATCGGCGTAGTATCGCGAATCGCGATCACGCGAATGCCCGCATTATTGATTGCGCGAATCGCGGACTCGCGGCCACCGCCCGGGCCCTTAACGCGGACTTCACACTGTTGCATGCCGGCTTCCACCGCTTTGCGCGCAGCTTCATAGGCCGCCTGCTGCGCCGCGAACGGCGTCCCTTTGCGCGAGCCGCGGAATCCGCGCGCGCCGGACGACGACTGCGCAACCAGGTTGCCTTCCAAATCAGTAATCGATATCAGCGTGTTATTGAACGACGCTGCGATATAAACGATCCCGCTCGGAATATTCTTCTTCTCTTTCTTGCGAAAGACCTTCTTCTTACCGGTTCCTGCTGCTTTAGCCATAAATCAACTTTGCGGTTTCTGATTTCAATTTGCGATAGGCGATGAAATGTCGCAAATCCAAAATCTAAAATTTACTTCTTGCCCGGCGCTTTCTTCTTAGCGATGGTCGCGCGGCGCGGACCTTTACGCGTGCGCGCGTTCGTGTGGGTGCGCTGTCCGCGCACCGGCAAGCCGCGCCGATGTCGCAAGCCACGATACGCGCCGATGTCCATCAGACGTTTGATGTCCATCTGAATGCGCTTGCGCAAGTCGCCTTCAATTTCGCCTTGCGCTTCGATAATCGCGCGAATGCGGCCGAGATCGTCCTCGTTCAGATCGCGCACCCGGGTATCGAGATTGACATTTGCTTCCTTGAGAATCGAAGCCGATCGCGAACGGCCGATTCCATAGATGTAAGTTAGACCGATCTCTGCACGCTTATTCGGCGGAAGATCTACACCTGCGACACGAGCCATATTTCAAATTTGGAATCTTGAATTTTGAATTTGAATGAACGACGCAGGCCCAATTCCAAAACCCAAAACAAAAGTTCCTTACTCCTCTATTTCTGCCTCTGTTTATGCTTGGGATTTGTGCAGATCACCCGCACCACACCCTTGCGGTGAATCACTTTGCACTTATCACAAATTTTTCTGACTGATGCGCGGACTTTCATGCTACCTACTTGTAACGATACGTGATGCGGCCCCGATTTAAATCGTATGGCGACAGCTCAACCAGGACTTTGTCGCCGGGAAGAATCCTGATGAAGTGTTTGCGCATCTTGCCGGAGATGTGCGCCAGCACCTGATGCTGGCTTTCTTCCAACTCGACCCGAAACATTGCATTCGGCAGCGTTTCGAGGACTTTGGCCATGACCTCTATCGCCTCTTCCTTCGCCATACAGACACGAATACGCCTTTGCTGGCAAACTTTGGATACTAACACGCGCGCCAAGTAAATGCCAAGGCGCGATGCCTCAGGCCGCGGTCACCAGTTCTGCGACCGACTATTTAGACGGCACTCTGGTCAATACTTCCGGACCTTCATCGGTGATGGCAACGGTGTGTTCGAAGTGGGCGCTGGGTTGGCCGTCGACCGTAACCACGGTCCAACCATCATTCAAAGTCTTTGTGTGCAGCGATCCCATATTCACCATTGGCTCAAGTGCGAATACATATCCTTTTTTGATCTTCGGGCCCTTGCCTGGTTTTCCGTAGTTCGGAATTTGCGGATCTTCGTGCATCTTCCGCCCGATGCCATGGCCCACATAGTCGCGGACAATTGAGTACCCGTGCGACTCGGCATGCGATTGCACAGCGAAACCTATGTCGCCGAGATGATTACCGGCGCGACATTGCTCGATCGCAAGTTCGAGACATTCCTGCGTGACTCGCATCAATCGCAAACGATCCTCGCCCACGTCGCCCACTGCCACCGTGGTCGCGGTGTCGCCGACAAACCCGTCGAGGGTTGCGCCCACATCGATCGAGAAGATGTCGCCTTCCTGCAACTCATATTGGGAAGGGAAACCATGAACGACCTGTTCGTTGACAGATGCGCAAATCGAAAACGGAAATCCGTTGTAACCCTTGAAAGTCGGATAGGCGCCGGCATCGCGAATCATTTGCTCCGCGGCGCGATTCACTTCCAGCGTGGTAATGCCAGGCTCAACCATGGCGCGCAACTCGTGCAACACGCGGCCGACGAGCTGGCCCGCTGCGCGCATCTTGTCGATCTCTTTTCTTGACTTTCCGATAATCATCTAGGCCGCACTGAACATCTGGTCGCCGTTCAGCATTTCTTCGATCTGCGCATAGATCTGCTCGGGCTCCCTCGTGCCATCCACGCGACGCAAGCGCCCGCTGCGTTCGTAATACTCCATTAACGGCGCGGTCTCGCGATTATATGTTTCCAGCCGCACGCGCACCTTGTCTTCGTTGTCATCCGCGCGGTGAATCAACTCGGTTTCCGGATGCAGATCGCAACGCGAATCATTCTTCGGCGCGCGAAAGTAGATGTTGTAAATCTCGCCGCACACGGGACAATTGCGACGGCCCGTCATTCGCTTTTCTAACAGTGCAAACGGCACATCGATGAGAATCGCGGTGAGGGTCTTTTGCTGTCTCGCCGCTAACCCCTCGAGCATTTCGGCCTGCGCGGCCGTACGCGGAAATCCATCGAGCACATAACCATTCTGACAATCGGCCTGTGACGTTCGATCGTCAACTACGCGAATGACAATCTCATCCGGAACCAGACGGCCGCCCTGCTGAATCGTGCGCACCTCTTCAGCCAGCGGCGTATTCGACGTCGCCAAGGCGCGGAAAATATCGCCCGTGGAAATCTGCGGCAATCCCACGCGCTCTTGCAGCAAACGCGCCTGGGTGCCTTTGCCGGCCCCGGGCGCGCCCATGAGAACGATGATCTTTGACATCGATTGATTCATTGACTCACTGATTCAATGAACCAATGAATCAATTGATTCACGCTCGCCGTCCGCGCAAACGTCCACCACCGCCGAGGAAACCTTCATAGTTGCGCATCACCAACTGCGCTTCGATTTGCGCGACGGTGTCCATCGCGACGCCCACCAGAATCAGCAACGAGGTGCCGCCGAAGTAGAATTGATAATTCATACCCGTCGGAATCCACGCCAATCCGGGGGTGGTGCTGACGAAGTTTCCCAACACCGTGCCGATGAGCGGCAATCGCTCGACTTTGAAACCGCTCAGCATGAACTGCGGAAAGAATGCGACCAGCGCCAGGTAAACTGCGCCTACCGTTGTCAGGCGCGTCATAATTGTATTGAGGTACTCCGCGGTCGCCCGGCCGGGGCGAATCCCAGGCATGAACCCGCCGTGTTTGCGCAAATTGTCAGCCACCTCTTCGACGTTGAAGACGATCGAAACGTAGAAAAATGTGAAGAAGACGATCAAGCTGAGAAAGATCAATTCGTAATAGGGATCACCGGCATGAAAGACCTGGAAGAACGTGAAAATCTTCCCGTACCAGTTCGCCGGATTCTTAGGCGGCACAGCCGAGAATAAACTCTGCGGCATCGATAACACCGATGAGGCGAAGATCACTGGAATCACGCCGCCCATGTTCAGCTTCAAAGGCATCGTTGTCTGCTGACCGCCCACAAGCTGCCGGCCGACATGACGCTTGGCATAGCTCACCGGAATTTTGCGGCGCGCCGCTTCGACGAAAACAATAAAGGCGATAATCGCGATGAGCGCGATTACCAAAGCGACTACACCAAGAATTTCCATGGTGTCGCCACCGCTGACGCGCTGCATGACCTGCTGCACGCCGCGCGGGAGACCGATCACGATGCCGGCAAAAATCAGAAGCGAAATGCCGTTGCCGACGCCACGTTCGGTGATCTGCTCGCCCAGCCACATGACGAAGATAGTTCCAGTCGTCAGCGTGAGGACGGTGGTCAACAGAAATCCCCAGGTGTTCGGGCCCACGCCGTTGATCTGCAGCCAGTGCGCGACGAACGTCGTTTGTAATCCCGCCAGACCTACGGTCAGGTAACGCGTCCACTGATTGATCTTCTGTCGGCCCATCTCGCCCTCTTCCTGCAACTTCTTCAGTTGCGGCGAGACTACGGTCATCAACTGGAGGATGATTGAGCCAGTAATGTAAGGAGTGACGCCGAGAGCAAATATCGAAATCAAACGAAAGTTGCCGCCGGAGAAAAGATCTAGGACACCGAGGAGAGTGCCGCTCACATCATGCCAAACTTGATCGAGACGCGCTTTATTAATTCCAGGGGCCGAAATGTGCGCTCCCAGCCGGTAAATCGCCAACAATCCGAGCGTAAAGAAAATGCGCCGGCGAAGATCCGGCACTTGAAACATGTTGCGAACTGCGGCGAGAAATTTTTCCATAAGAAAAACCGTGCTTTGATTTTTTGGTCTTTGTGCTCTGAAGTTTACGAACGCGGTCTCTGGACGTCAAAGCACAAAATTCAAAGCACAAAACATCATAAATAGTTACGCTGGCTGACCTACAACCGTCACCGTGCCGCCAGCTTTCTCAATCTTCTCTTTGGCCCTCTTGGTAAATCGGTGGGCTGAAATTTTCAGGGCCTTGGTGACTTCACCGTTTCCGAGTACCACAATGTCATGCTTGGCTTTCTTGATGACCCCGCGCGTGTGCATTAACTCTGGAGTGATCTCTGCGTCCGCATCGAAGTTACGCTCCAGAGCATCGAGACTTACCTCGATCCACCGCTTCTTGAAAATGTTAGTGAACCCGCGCTTCGGCAGACGGCGATGGAGCGGCATCTGGCCGCCTTCGAAGCCCGTCTTCGACGAGTAACCCGAGCGGGACTTCTGACCCTTTTCGCCGCGGCCCGCGGTTTTCCCCAGCCCGGTGCCCGGTCCTCGACCCAAGCGCTTCTTCTTATGCGTCGATCCTTTTGCCGGATGAAGATTATTGAGTGATAACGTCATGATTTGTAACTTGATAAATCGTACTTTGTGCTTTGTACTTAGCACTTCGAATTCACGTCAAAGTATAAAGCACAAAGCCCAAGTACATCATTCGATAATTCGCAACAAGTGCGGCACCTTCGCCACCGCTCCGCGCATCGAGGGCGTATCTGGCCGCTCGACAACTTGATTCAATTTGCGCAGACCCAGGCCGCGCACGATTTCCTTCTGCTTCGTCGGGAATGCAATCGTGCTGCGATAGTATTGAATCTTAATCTTCGCAGCGTCTGCTGTTTTCTTCTTCGCCATGATTCTTTCCGTAACGCAAACTGTCAGTTTGCGCGCAAGCTAACAGCTTGCGTTACAATTCCTCAACCTGTTTGCCGCGCAGCCGCGCCACTTCAAACGGATCCTTCATTCGCAACAACCCATCGAATGTCGCCCGCACGACGTTGTGCGGGTTGGTCGAACCCAGGACCTTGGTGCGCACATCGCGCACGCCCGCGGCTTGCATGACCGCCCGCACAGCACCGCCGGCGATCACGCCGGTTCCTTGCGAAGCCGGTTTCATCAACACGCGCCCCGATCCGAAACGGCCGATCAATTGATGCGGCAGAGTGTTTTCGATTAAAGGCACGCGAATCAAATTCTTCTTCGCGGCTTCGACGCCCTTTTTGATCGCCAAAGGAACTTCGCGCGCTTTGCCGGTGCCGAAACCGACGTGACCGCCTTCGTCACCGACGACGACCAGCGCCGCGAACGAAAGGTTCTTACCACCCTTAACTACCTTCGTCACGCGATTGATCGAAATCACCTGGTCCTTCAGGTCGAGACCCTGCGCCAAAATTCTTTGTTTCGGTTGCCTCATTATGATTCTTTGCCGCTCTTCTCTTTCTTGCCTTTGGCTTTCTTTGGTTTTGCTTCGGGTTCGGGAGCAGCCGGCTCTTCGACCGCAGTTTCTTCGGCGACCGCTTCACCCTTGTTGAGACCGGCGGCGCGCGCGGCATCAGTCAAAGCTTTGACCCGGCCGTGATAAAGATAGCCACCGCGATCGAAAACCACGCTGCTCACACCGGCCGCCAGAGCCCGCTCAGCGATCGTCTGGCCGATCTTTTTGGCAGCTTCAATATTTCCACCGGACTTTACGCCCAGCGATTTCTCCGTGCTCGACGCGGACACCACGGTCTGGGCCTTGTCGTCGTCGATCACCTGCGCGTAGATATGATTCAAACTGCGATAGACCGCCAAACGCGGACGCTCACCTGAGCCGCGCACCTTGTGTCGAATCCGCCGGTGCACGGCCGTTCTTACTTCTGCTCTATTTCGATTAGCCATCTTTGTTATTGCTAATTGCCGATTGCCAATTCAACTTCCGCGCGGAACAACCAATAGAAATCGGCAATCGAAAATCGCGAATGCTATTTACCTGTCTTCCCCGGCTTCAACTTCAACTGCACGTCCGCATAGCGCACGCCCTTGCCTTTGTACGCGTCAGGCTTGCGCAGCTTATGCATCTCAGCGCAGACCTGGCCGA
>DASQYL010000433.1:0-15623 GCA_035639235.1 Pyrinomonadaceae bacterium
CGATGAAGGTCCGATATCTCACCGTCGCGAATATCGAAATAGTCGAAGCGGCTGAGTACTACGAAATTCAGAAGGCGGGGCTCGGGGTTGAGTTCCTCGACGAATTGAAGCGAACCGAAGGGCGGATCGTTGAGCATCCTAAGTCCTGGCCGCGCAACTTATCAAAAACGCACAGCTGTATGATCAAGAGATTTCCTTACAGTGTCATTTATTACGTCGCAGCTGATGAAATTTTGATCGCGGCCATTCATCATCATCGACGCGATCCTGGCCGTTGGGAGGATCGGGTTTCATAGAGTTTCCAACTACGGAGCCATCATGAAAGAAGCGGTAATCGTATCAGCAGTTCGCACGGCCGTCGGGAAAGCGCCGAAAGGCACTCTGCGCGACACGCGACCGGACGACATGGGCGCGACCGCGATCAAAGAAGCGATCGCGCGGGTGCCTGGATTAGACGGCGCTCAGGTTGATGACGTGATCATGGGTTGCGCGATGCCTGAGGCGGAGCAAGGCATGAATGTCGCGCGCGCGGCGGCGATTCGCGCGGGGCTGCCGGTGGAAACCAGCGCGATGACCATCAATCGATTTTGCTCTTCCGGCTTGCAGACAATCGCGATGGCGTCTGATCGGATTCGCACCAATGGCGCAAACGTGATCGTCGCGGGCGGTCTGGAATCGATGTCGATGATTCCCATGGGCGGTCATATCATTCGTCCGAATCCGACGCTGATGGATACGTATCCGGACTTTTATTTGAGCATGGGCTTGGCGACTGAGAACATCGCGAAAAAATATGAAGTGACGCGCGAGCAGCAGGACGAATTCGCCCTCCGCTCGCATCAACTTGCGATAGCGGCCCTCGATGGCGACAAGTTCAAAGATGAAACAGTTTCTTTGACCGTCAACGTCGAAGAGTTGGATGCGAAAGGAAAGAAACAACGACGCGAAATTACTTTTGATAAAGATGAAGGGCCACGACGTGACAGCACCGCAGAGGCTTTAGCGAAATTGAAACCGGCGTTTCAGATGAACGGCACCATTACGGCCGGAAACTCTTCGCAGATGTCGGACGGCGCGGCGGCGGCGATCGTGATGTCGGAGGAGAAAGCGAAACAGCTCGGTGCGAAGCCGTTCGCGCGACTGATCTCATACGCAACTGCAGGTTGCCCTCCTGAGGAAATGGGAATTGGGCCAGTCTATGCGATTCCGAAGGCGTTGAAACTTGCGGGCTTGACGCTTGAGGATATCGCCGTGATCGAATTGAACGAAGCATTCGCAGCTCAATCGCTCGCGGTGATCAAGATGCTTGAGTTGAATCCTGAAAAGGTGAACGTCAACGGCGGCGCGATCGCGCTGGGACATCCGTTAGGATGCACGGGCGCGAAGTTGACTGCTTCGATCCTGCGCGAGCTTGAAAGGCGCAACGCGCGCTACGGCATGGTGACGATGTGCGTGGGCGGTGGTATGGGCGCCGCGGGCATATTTGAAAGACTGTGATGACTTCCACTGAAATATTTGAATCTGTGACGAACGGCGGCGCGAGCGATTTCGCGGTTGTGGTCCAGATTCTGAACCAGAATGGTCGCTGGTGTTTAGTAGGAGGACTCGCGGTCAACTGCTATGTCGAACCCGTATACACGATAGATGCCGACATGGTAGTTGCGTCTTCTGATCTGCCGCAGGTTCAAAGCGAATTGAGCGCTGCGGGTTTTGAGGTCACTGAATACGAGCATTCAATCAACGCGCAAATGAAAGGCAGCGAACTACGGATTCAATTCACTACCGATCCGCGCTATCAGGATTTTCTGGCAGATACTGAAAGCAAGCCGGTTTTAGGCCGCGAGGTTCCGGTAGCGTCGCTGGCAAATGTCGTACGCGGAAAAGTTTGGGCTTGGGGCGATCCGAAACGACGCTTATCAAAACGTAAAAAGGACGAACTGGACTTGATTCGGATCGCCGAAAAGTATCCCGAGCAACGAAAGTTGATGCCAACGGCGATCACGCAGCAGTTGTAGCGCAAATTGTTAATTTGCGTTCTGCGTAAAATCAAATCGCAATCCCGACAGGCGGGATTGCGCTACACAGAAAGGCATTCGCAATGTCAGCCGTTATAGATAAAAAAGAAATCATCAAAGGCGGCAGCTTCTTGATCGAAGAACGCACGCCCGCTGAGATTTTCACCCCGGAAGATTTCAACGAGGAGCACCGCATGATTGCGGATACCACGCGCCAGTTCATGGATGCGGAAGTTGTGCCGCGTATCGACGAGTTGGAAAAGAAGGATTGGAATCTCGCGCGGAAGTTGGTGAAGCAGGCTGCCGATCTAGGTCTGGTGGGCGCGAACATTCCCGAAGAGTACGGCGGGCTGGCATTGGACCAGACGAGCAGCGCCCTGATCGCGGAGAACCTCGGACGTTCGGCTTCGTTCGCGACCACGCTCGGTGCGCAAAGCGGCATTGGCCTGGCTCCGATCGTCTATTTCGGCAGCGAAGCTGCGAAAGAAAAATACTTGCCGCGGATTGCGCGCGGCGAATTGATCACCGCGTACGCTCTGACCGAAGCCGGTTCCGGCTCTGATGCGATGGCCGCCAAAGCTACCGCAAAACTCAGCGATGACGGCAAGGAATACATTCTCAACGGCGAGAAGATGTTCATCACCAACGGCGGCTTCGCGGATATTTACGTCGTATTTGCCAAAGTCGACGGCGACAAATTCACCGCCTTCATCGTCGAGCGCCAGGAAGGCTGCCAGCCGGGCGCCGAAGAACACAAGATGGGCATCAAGGGTTCGAGCACGACGCCTTTGATTCTCGCCGATGCAAAGGCGCCGGTGGAAAATCTGCTCGGCGAAGTCGGCAAAGGACACAAGATCGCTTTCAACATTCTCAACATCGGAAGATTTAAACTCGGCGCGATGTGTCTCGGCGGGATGAAGCTCGCCGTCACTGAATCGGTGAAGTACGCGAACGAGCGGCAACAATTCGGCAAATCGATTTCGTCGTTTGGCGCAATCAAATCGAAACTCGGCGAGATGGCGATTCGCACCTGGGTAGGCGAGGCGATGACCTATCGCACGCTTGGCATGATCGAAGAAGGCCTGGGCGCGATTGCTGACTCAAAGGACATGGACGCGCGCTTGAAAGCGATCGAAGAGTACGCGGCCGAATGTTCGATCATCAAAGTGGCACTTTCGGAATACTGCAACTTCATCACGGATGAGATGGTCCAGATTTTCGGCGGCTATGGCTATTCTGCCGACTATCCGGCGGAGCGCGCCTATCGTGACACACGCATCAATCGCATCTTCGAAGGCACGAACGAAATCAATCGCATGTTGATTCCCGGGCGTTTGATGAAGGCGGCGATGAGTGGGCGGCTGGCCTTGCTGCCGGCAGCGCAGGGACTGATGGATGAGATTTTGAATCCGTCAATGCCGTCATTCGATTCGGACGAAAGCTTGCTGGCGGCCGAACAGAAGCTGGCGGCCAATGCAAAGAAAGTCGCGCTGATGACACTCGGAACCGCGGCGCAGAAGTACATGATGGGACTGGCGGATCAGCAGGAGATTTTGATGGGCGTGGCCGACATCATCATGGACGCGTATGCGATGGAATCGGCGATGCTACGCACACAGAAAATTGCCGCAGCCCAAAGCGAGAAGGCTGCCGAGAGTTTCGCCGATATGACGCGCGTGTTCTGCAACGACGCGGTAGAACGGATCGAAGCCCACGCGAAGAACACCCTGGCGGCGATGGCCGACGGCGACGAACTCCGCACCTTGTTGGCCGCGCTGCGACGATTTACGAAGATGACGCCCATCAATACAGTCGCCGCGCGCCAGCGAATTGCGAATGCGATGATCGAGGCGAATAAGTATATCTACTGAATCATTGCCGATTGCCAATTGACGAATGTCGATTTGCGCGCAGCCGGGATCGTGGTTCAATCGGCAATTGGCAATCATCAATCGGCAATGAAGATAATCCCCATTTCGCTTCCCACTCCGTTCTACATCGGCGCAGTCAACGTCTATCTCGTCAAAGAAGATCCCGTCACGATTATCGATACTGGGCCGAAGACGCGTGAAGCTGTCGATGCCCTACGCAACGGTTTGCGACAAAATGGGCTGACGACGGGCGATATTCGTCGCATCGTGTTGACTCATGCGCACGAGGATCACTGTGGACTCGCGCGTTCTTTGCACGATGAAGCGAAGGACGCGGAGGTGTTTGTGCACAACTGGGAAACGGGTCATCGCGCTGCGCGTCTAGAACACGAAGACAACCTGAAGCTGTTGCAACGCGCCGGCGTGCCCAATGATGAGATTCAGTTGATGCGCCGGTTGTATGAAGAAGTTCGGCAGTACGCTGATTCACTCGACGACGATCATTGTCGAGAATTGAACGACGGTGACGAACTCGAGTTTGATGCGGGCGCGCTACGAGTCGTACACACGCCGGGTCACACGCCCGGTTCGTGTTCGTTTCTACGCGAAGCCGATCGCACAATCATTGCGGGCGACTGCGTGTTGAAGAGGATTACTCCCAACCCGGTGATTTCGCCCGATCCGATCGATTCTTCGCGCCGCTTTCGATCGCTGGACGAATATCTCGTGAGTCTCGCGCGCGTGCGCAGCTTTGCGCCGACCCTGGTCTTTGGCGGACATGGCGAGCCGATTCACGATTTCGAAGAACTCTTCAATCGGTATCTAAAGCTGATTCGCGAAAGACAAGCAAAGATAATATCGCTCGTCCCGAAGCAAGGAGCGACGCCGTGGGAAATATCGCGGCTGATGTTTCCTGATACCGACGATGTGCATCGCTTCCTGGCCGTCTCGGAAGCTGTTGCTCACCTCGACTACGCTCAGGCTGAAGGAAAGATCGCCGTCGAACTCGCCGACGGTCGTGAGGTCTATAGAAAGCTCTAATCCTTGCCTCGGGTCCATCCGGCCGGCTATTTAAAAAGATAATGCGAGCAGGATGCTCGCGAACCGCGGGCAAGGATGCCCGCGTTCCATACGGCGCTCCGTAATATTTTTGGAACCCGCCCGCCTCTCCTGCGTGAAAACCAGCAAAATCTTTCCGGAGGACTGTTATGTCTCGTAAGAATTTGATTTTGATCGTAGTCCTGACCGTACTCGTTGCCGCCGCTGCCGGCGGGATCGTTTACGCTCAGGAAGCATCCACTTCCCAGGCTGATTCATTGCGTGCTTTGCTGGCCGATATGGCGCAGGAGCCGCAGGAGCCCAGCACGCGTAATTTTTCGTTCTTTCTTGACGGCGGCGCGTTCCTCGGTGTCGGCACCGAAGACATCTCGAAAGAAAACATGGCGCGCTACGGCATGCGCGAAGTGCGCGGTGTCGGCGTGACTGAGGTGCAAAAAGACAGCCCGGCAGAGAAAGCCGGCCTGCGCAAAGACGATGTCATTCTGAACTTCGACGGCGAGTCGGTGACCAGCGTGCGCAAGTTGACGCGGCTCGTCAACGAGCATTCGCCAGATCAGACCGTGCGCATCACAGTTAGCCGCGGCGGCTCCGAACAGGAATTAACGGCGACGCTTGCCAAACATCAAATGGAAAATGTGTTCGGTGGAGCGACGCCACGAATTTTGCGCGGCGGCAACAATGGCGCGCAGGTATTTCCGGCGCCGAGCTGGCCTCCGACGATTACGGGTGGCGACGAGCCCTGGGTATTTACGATCGGCGGCGCGAATCGACGAATCGGCATCAGCACTCAAGGGCTGTCGAAACAACTCAGCGATTATTTTGGGGTCAAAGATGGCGGCGCTTTGATAACTTCCGTCAGCGAGAACAGCCCGGCATCCAAGGCTGGCCTGAAAGCCGGTGACGTGATTACCGCGATCGATGGCGAGAAGGTAACGTCGCCCAGTGACATCAGTCGCGGACTCAGTAAAAAAGAGACCGGCGATGTCACGCTCACGGTGGTGCGCGATCATAACACTCGCACGGTGACGGTGACGCCGGAGAAGAATCCCAACGCGAACCTGATTCAACCCGGCACGATCGGCACACGACGCATATCCGTTCCGTCGATTGCGATTCCCGCGATTCCGTCGATGAACATTCAGATTCCGCCGATCATTGTTCCGGCGACTCCGCCGATCAATGTGACCGTGCCGGCTGGGGTTCCGCGCGCTACGCGACGAACGGTTATAATTTGATCTGGATGAGATGATTTTTGTTTAGACGCCGCACTTATGCGGCGACTGGCGGCCGGAAATGCTGCCGCGAAACATTCGCGCCAGCGATTTGGGCAGTCGAGTTTGGCTCGGCTGCCCTTTCTCTATCCAGCGAGTGAGTGCGATAATCCTCGTCGTCTCAGCACCAACCGAAAGAACCCAAAGGGAAGCTTAATTGAAAGCAAAGCCAACATTCCCGGTGGTGTCAACCTCGCGGCTCGTCTTACACGATCTGGCGCAGCGTAACGGCCGCGCGGAATTCTCAAACGACATCCGCGAGGGTTTATCATCAAATCCCAAACATCTTTTCCCTAAATATCTTTACGATCAGCTCGGCTCGCGCCTGTTTGAAGCCATTTGCGAAGTCAATGAGTATTACCTGACGCGCGCCGAGGATGAGATTCTTCGGGTCCATGCCGACGACATCGTTTCGGCTGTGCAAAATTGCCAGACGCTCATAGAGCTGGGCAGTGGCAGCGCGGAAAAGACTCGCCATCTGATAGAGGCGTTTATGCGCCACCGCGGCGAATTGCTTTATATGCCAGTTGATATTTCTCTCACCGCTCTTTCCGAAAGCTCGCATGCGTTGTTGGGCTCGTATCCGAATCTCAGGATTACCGCTTACGCCGCGGATTACTATCAGGCGCTTCGTGCCTTGCCGAGTCTTGGTGCCGATCCGGTAATGGTCCTTTTTCTCGGATCGAATATCGGTAACTTTCAACCAGAGGAAGCGGTTGATTTTCTGCGCGCAATTCGCCGCGTTTTGCGGTCGAATGATTTCCTGTTGCTGGGCGCCGACCTCAAGAAAGATCCGCAAATATTGGAAGCTGCGTATAACGATGCGCTGGGCGTCACCCGCGCGTTCATCGTCAACGAACTCGAGCATATCAATCGCGAACTCGATGCGAATTTCGATCTCTGGGCGTTTGGGTTGCGTTCCTTTTACAACGAAGCCCGGGGGCGAGTCGAAGTCTATCTAGAGAGTCTACGCGCCCAATCAGTCGAGATCAGAGAACTAAAGATGAAGATCGATCTGGCTGCGGGTGAGAGAATTCATGTCGAGGACGCCTACAAGTATGACTTGAGTGATTTAGAATCGCTGGGCGAAGAAACGGGATTCGAATTGCATCGCACTTGGCTCGATCGAGGAAAACTATTCAGCAGTAATTTGTTTCGACCACACTAGAGCCCAGCTTCCCGGGGCCTATCGCGCGGCGTGGGCTGTCTCTGGAACATCACTTTCTGGTTTGCTTTCCGCCAATTCCAGACGCACTCGCAAGAGCCGGCGCCGCTCCACTTTTTCCACCGCGAACCGCAATCCTTCATGTTCTATGACTTCGCCGGGCTGCAACACGTGACCGGCGACGCTCATCAAAAATCCGCCGATGGTCGTATAGCTTTCCGATTCAGGCAGGGACGTATTCAATCGCCGGTTCAAATCGCGCACCGCCAGCGCTCCGTCGAGCAGGTAAACCCGATCGCGCATCTGAGTGATTTGCTCGTTGACCTCTTCGTCGTGTTCGTCCGAGATATCGCCGACGATCTCTTCCAACAAATCTTCCAGGGTGATGATGCCCTCGACGCCGCCATGTTCGTCGACCACAAATCCAAAGTGCGTCTTGGCTTTCTGCATCCGGCGCAGCACATCTTCCAGCCGCGCGGTATCGACCACGTACATGGGCGGCTGCAGCACGCTCTCGAGTTTGAAGCCCTCGGGACGCAGCCAAAATGGAATGAGATCTTTGCTGTGAATAAATCCGACCATGTTATCGAGCGATTCACGATACACGGGCAATCGCGAATATCGATGTTTTTGAAAAGCCTCCTGAATATCGGACAGCGAACAACCCGCAGATATCGCGGCGATTGCCGGACGCGGGACCATCGCTTCGCGCACCAGCGTATCTGAAAATTCAAAGACGCGATGGATCAGGCGGCGCTCTTCGGCTCGCAGATGTCCGCTCTCTTTCGAGATGTCCACCAACTGGCGCAGCTCGGCTTCGCTATAAACAGCGGTGTGACTCAGCGACGCCTTCAGCCCGAATAATCGCGCCAGACTCTGGCCCGTTTTGTTGAAAACGAAAATGAAGGGCCGAAAAACTATGGCGAACAATTCCAGCGGCCGCGCTACGAACAACGCCAGCCCCTCCGCCCGTTCCAGCGCGAACATCTTTGGCATTAATTCGCCGAGCACGATGTGCAGATAGGTAATGGCGATGAAAGCAATCGCGATCGCCAAGACATGGGCCACATACGCAGCGCGTCCTGCCGGAGCGATCGATTGGGCGACTGGTTCCAGGAAGGTCGCCACCGTCGGTTCGCCAATCCATCCCAGTGCGAGCGAGGCGATCGTGATTCCGAGTTGAGTCGCGGAAATAAAAAAGGTCGGGTCGTTGATTAATCTGAGTGCGCACTTGGCGCGCTTGCTGCCGGCCGCGGCGCGTGTTTCCAACCGAGTCCGCCTGACAGTGACCAGCGCGAATTCAGCACCGACAAAAAAACCATTGGCGCCGACAAAAAACAGTACGGCGAAAATTTTGACTAGAACCGAAATGGCAATAGTTGAGGATGAGCCATCGGCTTGCAGGATCAGAAAGTAACTAGACGTGTCGTCCATTTTGAAATGAGGTGGAAATATCTTATCACGTCGGATTGTTTAGCAGCCGCCGTGGCGCGGACGCTGGACGAGTCTGGCTGTCTCAACGGACCGCCACGATTCGAATACCGGACACACGCCTACTTCGCAGGGCGAGCCGCGTCAAATTGTCAGGCTTATTGGCGATCAATGGACGCCGGCAGCCGCCGCGCGTACGCGTGCGGTTGGGCGATGATCGTGACGGGAACATGCCTTGGTCAAAGCATCGTCAACGCGAGGCTCGATGTTGCACTCGGGCTGACGGCAAACGGCGGCAAGTTCTGAAACCACCAAATAGCGGGAGCGCTCGAGCATTCGCTGTTCGCGAAACGAGAGCGGCTTTATCTGGCTAAGATAGCTGAGATGCTTGAGCACCTCGGCCACTTCAAAGATGTTTCCACTACGCATCTTGTCGGAAAACTCTTTGAACCGATCCTTCCAATCATTCGGGGGCGTAGCGAAGTCGCTCGATAAAGCTTTGAAGAGCACGTCGCACTCACTCGAAGTGATGGGCCGACGGAGGCCCACCTCATTGGCGTTGGAAACGGGAACCAGAACGAGGGAATTCGTCGCTGCAAGCCGAAGCGTGTAGAACGGCAACGCTACGGCGCCGATCTGCTTCTGCTCAATTTGTTCGATTGTGCCGATACCATGATTCGGGTAAACGACTTTCTGGCCGACCTTGAAGCCCACCTTAGATACCTCCGACAGTTTTACGAGCACCTGACTAGTCGCATGCGCGGCTGGTTTTGAAATAACTATCAACGAGAGTGGTGTATCGGGTAATACTCTTGACGGTGATTTGAGAATAGCAAGTCAGTTGCGGCGCGTCAAGTTTTTGGCGTGGGCCAAGCGAACTAATGTGTCCTCGCAGCAATCGATGGGCCAGAGCATCTGGGGATTTGATATTTATCATTTGCTGATTGCGTGGTACTGACCCGTGCACCAGACCAAATCAACAAACGACAAATATCCAATGAGCGATGTCAAATAATGCTTTATCCCGCGTAGCTTTCGTCCTGCTCGATCTTCGAAAGCACCCAATCAAATTCTCCGGAAGTAATTTTGCCGCCGCAGAATTCGCAAATGCCGGTCGCATTTACTTTCAGAGGTGCGCCGCAGTTTGGACAGTTAAGATCGGCACGAGCAGCAATCGGTTTGGCTTTGCTGTAGCGAACGAACGTCCAGTATTCGCTCCATTGACGAAGACTGCGGTTCGAACCCGCAACAACTTTCCCGTTTTGGTCGACTGTGTAATCGTAGCCCTGTGCGAAGATGCGCAGTGTGATGGCATTGTAGAATGCATCGACCTTGACCTTCACCGGCTGCATCGCGGTGATTTGACACTGGTCCAAAGCGTTGCGCAGACCCTGGCGCTGGTAGGCTTCGATCCAGTAACGATGCATTTGAAAAATATTGTCGGTCTCGAACGGCCGGGCCTTCTCCCATTGCAGAGTCGACCATGCTTCCTGCAGTTGATTGAAGATCATCGCCGCGCGCGCCTGAAAATCGGCCCACGAAAATTGCGAGTTGTTCTGCTCGAACGCGGCGCGCACCGCGGGGAAGTTCGGCTGGGTGATGGTCGGATAATTTGTGCCGACTTCCGGCACGTTTTCGGTAAGCAATGGACCGCGCGCTTCCCGGCTCAAGGTCTTAATCTCACCGACGTACCACTGAAACTCGCCGCTGGTGATCTTTGTGCCGCAAAACGCGCAGGCGCCGTTCGTGTCCTTCTGCAGCGGCGCGCCGCAACGCGGGCAATGTAGTGCGGTGGCTTGTTCGGGCGCGGGCGACAGCACGTCGCGCTTGCGTTCGAGTCGCCAACGTTCGCGCACGTAATACGTCATCTGTTGATCGCCGACGACTTCCGTGTAGTTCGTTTCGAACTCGATCGTTATCCAGACGATCGGCGTCTCGACACCACGCACTTCGACAACGTTCATAGCGCCGACGATAATTCCTTCAACCGATTTGAGATTTGCAGGATTCAACTGGATGAGCGCATTCATCGCCTCGCCGCTTAGATACGGCGATAATTCATCGAGCGCTTTTGGCCCGCGCCCGCGAGCCTCGTGCGCCCGTCCGTAGAGCGCATAGCAAAAATCGACAAAGATTATTTCGGAAAAGTTCGGATCGAAACGGCGTAGTTGATTGAAGGCACGCTGCGCACTCTGCTGCTGTTGCGCGACCGTAGCGACTGCGTCCGGCGCGATTATCGACGTGGACGAAACGCTGATGCTCTTCTTTGTCGGTTTCAGAAACCAGTAAGCCACAATCACGATGACGATGATGTCGACCGGAATCCCGATGACCGGATGTTCAATCGTCAGCCAGAGTAAGAACCGGATGAGCAGGTAAACGAGCGCCCCGGCGCCGCCACCACCACCGTGGCCGCCTCCGCCACCATACGATTGCCCGCCGCCGACGCGCGCGAGGGCATCGGTTGTTAAGAAAGCTATTCCGGCCAACACGACGCCCGCGGCGACGAGTCTCGCCAGCAAACGACTGAATTCCAAATTCCAAATGTGAGATTTGAGACGCGTCATCTCAATTCAATCGATGGACCATCGGCCAATTCGTTTGGATTCTCAGCGACAGGCGGCATGTGCTCAGCGAGCAATTCGCCTAGTTCCCGCATTCCGGCGACCAATCTTTCCGGATTAGGATTGGCGCCGATTCGTTTCAACTCGAACACCGCATGATTCCATTTCAACGCCGGCAAGGATTTCAATACGCCGCGGTCGGCGATGATTTCCATCTGCCGTTCAAGCAGCGACAAATAAATCAGCAAACCGTTTTCTGCGGACGTGTTGGCGATGCCCGCTTCATAAAACATCGCCGCCGCGCCGGCGCGCGCGGCCTTCGCGCGAAACTTTTGGGTGGTAAGCAAGCGGCGGAGCCAATCAAAGCGTGAAGAGAGGTAAGCGCCGATAACGAACAACAAAATTACATCGAACGGAATCCAGTAGGTGTGAAACTCCCAGCGGGAGAAGAGGACGAACAGCAGCCCGGCGAATGCGACGATCGCGCCGAATAGATAATCGGCGTGCCGATAAGTTCCTGACCGGCCGCGGATAGCGACCACAATTTCAGCATTGGTCTTCGCTTCGATTTCGCGGATCGCTGCGCCGATTGCCTCGGCTGCGGTGTCGTCAAATTTCGCGCGGCTCATCGGTTAGAAGGTCGGCAAGGATAACACAAAGCGTTTCATTCATGATTCACTCCCTTCTCCCTTTTGGGAGAAGGGCCGGGGATGAGGGTCTGTGACGAAGCTTTCCCCGCCGTAAGTCAGGCGAGATGATTTCGCGCTACCGAAATCATCTCGCCCAAAGTCATGATAAAACCTCTTAGCGCGTTAAGCCCTCACCCAACCCTCTCCCATTGGGAGAGGGCAGTGACAGACTGTTGGGTAAACAACAAAATGGCCCAGCAAGTCGCTGGGCCGTCCTGCTGCACTATTAACGATTGTTCTATTTGAAACTACTCAACGCCTCAGCCTCGTTGTCATAAACATCGAAGACCGTGAGCAGCTTCGTAATAACGAGCAGGTCCTGAACTTTTTCGGTCAGGTTCAGTAGCTTGAGTTGGCCACCGCTGCGATTGACAGTTGTGTAATTCGCAATCAATTCGCCGATGCCGCTCGAATCGATGTAGCGGACGCCTTTGAGATTCAGCAGAATCTTCTTGCTGCCGGCCGCCACCAGTTCTCGAATCGCGCCGCGCAAGGCTGTGGCGCTGTCGCCAATTCGAATTTCGCCGTCGAGATCCAAAATCGCGATGTCCCCCGCTTGTCGTTGATTAATGTTGAGTTGAGCCATTTACTGAGATCCTCCCGATCAATTCGCGCAATAATAAACGATCAGAATTCGAATTCTGTTTCGGCTTATTTGAAATTGCTTAATGCCTCGGCTTCCGTGTCATAGGCGTCGAAGACCGTCAGCAGTTTCGTAATCGTGAGCAGATCCTGAAGCTTTTGCGTCAGGCTCAGAAGTTTTAGCTGACCGCCATCCTTGTTGATTGCCGTGTAGCTCGATACGAGTTCGCCGATGCCGCTCGAATCGATATAGCCGACGCCGGCCAAGTTCAACAGAATCTTTTTCTTGCCCTCCTCTAACAAGCGACGGATGGCGCTGCGCAGTGCAACGCTGCCTTCGCCGATAGTGATGCGGCCATCCATGTCGAGGACAGTTACGTCACCGGCTTGTCGCTCGCGGATGTTTAGCTCTGCCATAAAAGAATTCTCCTAATCGTATTTGCGATTTTTGATTGCCGATTTTTGATTTCGCATTTTTCGGAAGAGCGCGAAAAGCGATGTTCGAGCGGAATCAAAAATCAAAAATCTAAAATCTTTTCGACATTCGCACCGCGGTACCGCCTTCGGGACGATGGACATATCGCACGTCGTCCATGAAAGTTCGCATCAGAAAGATGCCGCGGCCCGAAGTCTTCATCAGGTTCGCCGGGTCGGTTGGATCGGGCACACTGCCAGGATCGAATCCTTCACCCTGATCTCTAACTTCAATTTCCAGTTCGTGGCCGTTACAATTGAAAACCACCTCGACTGATTTGGCCTCATCCTCCTGATTGCCGTGGACCATCGCGTTCGTCACCGCTTCGCGCACGGCCATTTCGATCCCAAACGCAGCTTCATCCGGCGCGCCGCATTCGCGGATAAACCCGGTCACGGCGGCAGCAGCGTCAGCAACCGCCTCAATGTGGCTGGGCAAAACGAGTCGAGTCGTTTGTTCGGTCACAAAAGGCGCGGCCTTTCTCGCCGGGGAATTGCGTTATGGGCTGCTGCTAAAATTAGCGAACGAGGACGTTCGTGTAACACGCGCACTGGCCGCGTGTCAAGAAAGTCAGATAAGCTTTAGCTCGTCTCTGCATCGGTATTCAGCCTTGAGTACGACAAGCTGAAGCTTATCGAACATTACGCTAGAATTCACGCGTGATCATTCGACCGGCAAAACGAATTCGTGGATCGATAACGATACCTGGCGATAAATCGATCTCGCATCGCGCGGCGATGATCGGTGCCATCGCGAACGGCACATCACGTCTCACAAATTATTCAACCAGCGCCGATTCCGCTTCGACGATTTCATGCTTAGAAAATTTAGGCGTACGCATTGACCGGACAGGAGCCGAAGTATTAGTGCACGGCGTTGGCCAGAATGGATTGCGCGCTCCTATCGAGGAACTCGATTGCGGCAATAGCGGCACGACGATGCGTCTGCTCGCGGGTATTCTCGCCGGGCAAAATTTCACTTCAATTCTTACCGGCGATCAGTCGCTACGCTCACGGCCGATGCAACGAATCATCGAACCGCTCGAGATGATGGGCGCGAAAGTTGACTCGAATAATGGACGGCCGCCATTGACGATTCACGGCCGTCGCCCCTTGAAGGCTATCGATTACGAATTGCTGGTGGCCAGCGCTCAGGTTAAGTCATGCATTTTGCTGGCGGCGCTGAATGCGCAAGACAAAACCACAGTTGTTGAGAACCAGGCGACGCGCGATCACACCGAACGACTGCTCAGCCTCTTTGGCGCACACATTGAAACAGGAAACGAACCTCACAAACCGGACACTGCGCGATTTGCTGCTCTGACCGGCGCGATTCAATTGCAAGCTCATGATGTTTTGGTACCGGGAGACATTTCCTCGGCAGCGTATTTCATCGCCGCAGCAGGGTTGCTTCCCGGTTCAGAATTAGAACTTGGCGGCGTTGGCTTAAATCCAACGAGAAACTTCTTTATGAACCAAATGGAGTCTCTCGGACTGAACGCCGTTAGCTCCCAGGCCCACGAAAAATACAACGAGCCAATCGGCGTGGTTTGGGTGCGCGGAACGAAGCTTGAACGCACGGCGACTTCCCTACAGCTTACTTTGACTGTGCGGGGTGCGCTGATTCCGCAGTTGATTGACGAACTGCCGCTGTTAGCGGTGGCTGGATCACAATTCGCTCAAGGCATCGAAATTCGCGATGCGAAAGAGCTGCGGGTGAAAGAATCGGATCGTATCGCGGCGACGGTCGCAGGTCTGCGAGCGATGGGCTGTGAGGTTGAAGAATTCGACGATGGCATGCGTGTGAATGGTCCCACGAAACTAAAGGGGGCAAAGATCGATTCGCGTGGCGATCATCGAATTGCGATGTCGTTTACAATTGCCGGACTGTTGGCTGACGGCGAAACCGAGATCGTCGATGCCGATTGCGTCGCCGTTTCGTTTCCTGAATTTTTTGATTTGCTTGATTCAGTGATAGAGCGATGGAATGAGCCGACGGATCGTCATTCTCGGTTTCATGGCTTGCGGCAAAACAACGGTCGCGCGGGAACTCGCGCGGTTGCTGGAATGCGAGTGCATCGATCTTGATTCATTCGTCATCAGTCGTGAAGAACGCTCGCCGGCTGAGATCATTCGCGACGAGGGCGAGTCCGCTTTTCGTCAGATTGAAACACAGGCTTTGAACGAACTGTTGACGGACAAAAGCGTCCGCGTGATTGCGCTCGGCGGCGGGACGTGGACTGTGCCTGCGAATCGCACGCTGATTGCGCTGCACGACTGCGCGACGATTTGGCTCGATACTCCCTTCGATATCTGCTGGCAAAGAATCACGAGTAGCAGCGACACGATTCGTCCGTTGGCGCCCGACCGCGAAACCGCGCGTCTTAGATATGAAAGCCGACGCGTCGACTACGGATTGGCAGAGCACCGGATTGACGTCTCTGAATCGGACACACAAGAAACAATTGCCAATCAAATTCTGCCGTTGTGCTAATCTTCCAA
>DASQYL010000434.1:0-2734 GCA_035639235.1 Pyrinomonadaceae bacterium
TTTAATCAGAGCGGTGAGTTCAATGTCCCGTTTGGTCGGTACAAGGTCATTAATTACAGATCTGATTTTCGCGAATACGCTTCTGTCTTTGCGAAATGGGAATTTACCTGTGGACGTTTCGATCGAATCCCTTTGCACGAGTCCGATTTCGTTTATGCAGATCCTCCGTACGATGTTGAGTTTCGGCAGTATTCCCAAGGTGGATTTGGATGGCACGAGCAGGAAGCAACTGCTCTTTGGTTGGCTATGCACCCTGGCCCGGTCATTCTCGTCAATCAGGCAACAGAACGGATTGTCGAGTTATATCGCGATCTCGGTTATGGCCTTGCGTTTCTGCAAGCGCCACGCCGAATAAGCTGTAACGGCGATCGGACACCAGCCCCTGAAGTCTTAGCCATTCGAAATCTCCCATAGTATAGTCGCGTAGCTGGCCGCGAAACCATCGGAGCCTCAGGATCTCTTAGATGGGAAAATACGACACTCAACGAGCTGCCTTCAACTTCCTCCGTCAACATCTTCTGTCGGGCGACTCTTTCGTACTCCGTGAGTTTATTGAAGCTACTGGATGGAAAAAGCCAGGGACCTATAGGACCTATTTACAGAAACAGTATCGAGGTCTCATTGAACCGATTGAAGGCGGAGGCTTTAGAATTGCGCTTGACGGCCGGTACCGCGTAACTGAGGCTTTTCGACAGTTCCTTGAGTGGCGTAAGTTTAGGCAACATGTAACGCAGAATCGTCCAATTGGCGGCGATTATGCTTTGAGTACTTCAAAAGTTCTGACCTATGACTTTCTAATGCCTCTTACGCATGAAACTCATCTGAGGACCACGCTCGATGCTCTCTCCTATAAGGACACCATTCTGGCGAAATTGAAGGGCATTGATAAGTCTGAGATGGAAGAGTATTTTGGGCCATCTGAAGGACAGTCTGAAACTGACTACTTCGGCAGAATACTATCGTTCATCGAAAAGAACTTCGTTGGTTACTCGATTTACCATGTTGATGGGCGCTTTCGATCCCCGGGTATTCTGAACTTTGACGAAATCGCTGTGCTGTCCAAAGAGGGCAGAAGATATCTAATCGACGAAACGACCGCTGTCACTCGCTTTATTTTCCCGTACGACACGGACAAGCAACTGGCATCGATTCAATTCCTCTTTCAACGACTGTTTGTGAAGGGCATGATTGATCTAGTCTCAGGAGAGCAAGAGATCTGGATGCTTGAAAACGGGCCAAAGCGATTAGTGCATATTTGGAGGGCACCTAGTGACGATTCCGCCGAGGTAGATGAAGAAGATGACTTGTAGGGAATGGCTACGCGCGAACAACTATGAGGACGTTGCCGATCTTATTGATCGAGCAATGACGAGCATGGCTGCTCGCGGGTGCAAGACAAGACGAAACTGGTGGGAAGTGCTCGCAGGAGGCAAGAATGGCAAGCCGTGCGTTTACGAGTCTCTAGAGTTCCCGGTTCTTAGAGCAGCTCAGATTCATGAGGGTGTTCCGATTACTCCGAATGCTCTCTGCCGAAACAACAGCGAACAACCGCCTGCTCGGCGAGTAACGGGACGATGGCCGCGCAAAAGGCGACGGAAGAAGACTGCCTGAGGTTGGCAGCAACACCTAGATGCATAAGAGTCTGATAAACAAGAGTGATGCGATTGTTTGGCTGCGAGGCCTTCATGATGCGTCAGTCGATCTTATAGTTACAGATCCACCATACGAATCACTCGAAAAGCATCGTGCTGTCGGGACGACGACTCGCTTGAAACACAGCAAGGCATCGAGTAATGATTGGTTTGAGATCTTTCCGAACGCACGATTCGAAGAACTATTTACAGAACTCTATAGGGTGTTGAAGAAGAACCGCCATTTTTATCTGTTCTGCGATCAGGAAACCATGTTCGTGGCAAAACCAATCGCTGAAGCAGCTGGCTTTCGCTTTTGGAAGCCACTGATTTGGGACAAGCAGAAAATCGGCATGGGCTATCACTACAGGTCACGCTACGAACTGGTTTTGTTTTTTGAAAAGGGAAAGCGGAAGTTAAATGATTTGAGCATTCCCGACATAATCCAGGCGCCGCGAATTCACAATGGCTATCCGGCAGAGAAGCCGGTGGCCGTATCTGAAACATTGATAAAACAGAGCACCGATTTTGGAGAGCTGGTAATCGATCCATTCATGGGGTCGGGAAGCGTTGGATTGGCAGCTTTAACGCTGAAGCGGCAATTTCTAGGTAACGACTTGTGCGACGAAGCCGTCCGCGTCTCAAAAGCGAGATTGTTTGATCACATTGCCGCGAATGGGAACGGCATCCCATCATTACCGAAGCCCTCCGGAAGTAAAGATAAGTAGGAAAGGACGACATGGCACTTAACAAGGGTGCAAGGAAAGCCTTTGACTGGCTGAGAACGCAGAGAGCGGGGGCCGTTGTTCCATCTAAGGAACTCATGGACGCAGCTGACTGGTCTAAAGTTTCACTAAATACCTATCTGAGCAAGAGAAAGTTAGCGCCATTCCTGCAGAAGCTTCAGGGTGACAAGCTGAAGGTTCTTATGGACGGAAGTGATATCACAGAGGCTTTTTTTGATGAGACCTTCACTCAAACCGGTCCCCAAGTCTTTACAGTCTCAGCCGGTGACACTCTTACAGGGGAACTCGAAAAGTATCAATTGGATGAGCCATTGGGCTCAGGCGCGGTCGCACATGTCTGGTCAGCGGAATCCAAGG
>DASQYL010000435.1:0-6256 GCA_035639235.1 Pyrinomonadaceae bacterium
GCGACGTGACTTCATGCGCAGCTTTGTCGAATCGCATCCCGAGATTCGCCGCCATCGTCATTGGGACACAATCGTGCGCGGCGGCGTTGCATCGCATCATGCGGGACACTTGCCCGCCTGGAAACTCGTAATTGAAAAGATGATGAGCGCGGGGTTGCTCGACGCGATCTTCGCGACCGCGACCGTTGCCGCGGGTGTTGATTTTCCGGCGCGCACGGTGGTAGTAACCGTCGCCGATCGCCGCACCGGCAACGGCTGGCAATCGCTGACTGCCTCGGAGTTGCAGCAGATGACGGGACGTGCGGGACGGCGCGGGAAGGATCGCGTCGGCTTCATCATCGCCGCGCCCGGGCCTCATCAAAACCCGCTGAAGATCGCCGAACTGCTGGCCGCGCGTCCCGATGATCTCGTAAGCCAGTTCCGCGCAACTTACACTTCGTTGCTGAATCTACTTGACGCGTTTGGAAATTTCACTCAAGTCCGCGCGATCGCCGAGCGCAGTTTCGCTTATCGCAAACTCTTGCCGCAGATTCACGAATTGCAGCGGCGGGTCGAAGAAAATCAAGAAAGCATTCGAGCGCGCATGAGCGAGGCCTCGATCGATTTGCCGTTGTCTGCGGCTCTGGCGCTAGAGCGTCTGGCGAGCGCGCGCATGCGTCTGCTCGAAGGCGCGCCGCAGACGCGACGTGAAATGCGCCAGCGCTGGCTCGATAAAGCCGTAACTCCCGGTCGTGTCGTTGCTGTCGGTCGCAGCGGGAGACGTCTCGCGCTGGTCACCGCGCGTGGACGCGATGGCGTCACGGCGATCAAAGAAGACGGGCGTGTGGCTTCGTTTGCTCTGCAACGAATCGGTCGCGTGTTCGCGCCTACATTTTCTCTGAAGCGCGAGCATCTCGACGAAGCATTCGATGAGGTTCATCACCGTCGAGATGAATTGGTCCTGGCCGAACCGCGTTTGGCCGATCAAGGGGCAGGTAAAGACGCAGCAGTTAAGTTGATCAACGATTTGATTGATTCTCTTTCGGCGAACGACAACGACCGCAACGCCGCCATGGATTTGCTCTGGTCGCTGCAAGATGAAGCGATGGCGATTGAACGTGCGACACGACAAATCGATCGGTTGCACGACGAAATCTGGGAGCCATTTGAACGTTGCGCGCGGGTCCTGGATCATTTCGGCTATCTGGATTTTTCGGCGCAGCGCGTGACCGAGCGAGGTCGCTGGCTGGCCGACTTGCGCGTCGATCGGCCGCTCCTGATTGGCGAAGCGTTGCAACGAAATCTGTTTGCTTGGCTCAATGAAACGCAGGCGGCGGCGCTGATCGCCGCGCTTGCCGCCGATGAGGATCGTGATTATGGCGAGGTGGAACTTGACGATGCGATTGTGACGCTTTTGGTCCAATTCGAGGAAATTTCTTTCGAGGTCGCGAATGAAGAATGGAAGCAGGGAATTGAAGCCGTCGAGGAAATCAATTTCTCCGCCGCTGCCGCTGCGGCGATGTGGGCCAGCGGTGTTGCCTGGCCCAAGCTCGTCGCTGAAACGCGCGCCGAGGAGGGCGACCTCGTGCGGCTGCTCTCACGCACCGGCGAAGCACTATTGCAAATTGCAGGGCTGCGAGAGACGCACGCAGCATCGGCGAGTTTGGCCGCCCGCACGGCTGAGATCATCCTGCGCGAACCAGTCAGATAACACCCGCTCGGTTTACCGCGCGACGCTGTGCTAAGATTCATTTAACGATCATGGAAGTCTTACTCGCAAACGAATACGGATTCTGTTTTGGCGTCGAACGGGCCGTCGAAATGGTTGAAGACGCGTTGGGCGTAGGCGCGCCCGTGCGCACGCTCGGGCCGTTGATTCACAACACGCAGGAGATGCAGCGCCTCGAATGCGAAGGCGTCGCGACGGTTCAAGATCCCGAGCAAGTTTCTAAAGATGAAATTGCGGTGATTCGCGCCCACGGCGTGACGCCGCAAGTGCAAGCCGAATTAGAGAAGCGCGCCGCGCAAGTCGTCGATGCGACTTGCCCTTTCGTCACACGCGTACAACGACTTGCCGAACGCGCAGCGAAAGAGGGGCGTCACGTCGTGGTCGCCGGCAATCCCGATCATCCGGAGATGATCGGTGTCGTTGGATATGCGCCGAACAACACGTTCGTCGTTAGCGATGCTGAAGAGGTCGAGCATCTGCCCGCATTACACGCCCCGCTCGTGGTCTCGCAGACGACTCTGAAACTGAAAACATTTCTCGAAGTCGCCGAAGCCGTCAGGGCCAAGGCCGATGCGGAACCCCAGGTCGTCAACACCATCTGTTCAGCGACACGCGATCGGCAAGACGCGGCGCGTGCGCTCGCCGGCATGGTCGATGTCTTCTACGTCATCGGCGGCAAACATTCTTCGAACAGCATTAAGTTGTTGGCCGTTTGTCAGGAACAGTGCGCGAAGAGTTTTCTGATCGAGACTCAGGATGAAATTAATCCCGACGATCTGCGCGCAGCTAAACGCGTCGGTGTGACGGCCGGCGCGTCAACACCCAACTGGCTCATCGATCAAGTGGTCACCAGACTGCGCGAAATTGGTTCAGCCGTCGCGGCATAAGAAATTCGGCGAATTTCCCTGGACGCTTCTGGCTGGGGGTGCTCATCTGAAATCTCACGTTTGACATCTGACGTCTAGAAATCTCAACAGAATCATGCTCCCCCGAATCGTCGAAGAACTCGATCAGCGCATCGTCAACGATGCGACGCTGACTCGGGCTCTGTTCGCTGAAATCGTCGACGCGCAACGCGAATTGGGATTGGTCTTTGGGGATCGCCCTACTTGCCCATTTCTTCGTCCTCACATCATCGCTCGTTCTCAGTACGATGAAATCGTGCAAGCAGCCGGCACGATCGCGTCGGCGATCGAGAAGCTCGTAAATCGCGCTCTCGATCAAACTGAGTTGTTGGCGAGGTTCGGTCTGACGGACGGCGAAGAGCAGATGGCCCGCATCGATCCCGGGTATGCGCGGCTTTGCATTTCCAGCCGCCTCGACTCTTATGTTAGCGAATCGGGATTTCAGTTTCTCGAATACAACGCCGAGACGCCGGCCGGAGTCGGCGATCAGATGCAACTTGAGACGGTGTTGTTTAAGTTGGATCACTTCAAAGAGTTGTTGGCCCAACATCGCCATTGGCGGCCGTCACCTCACCAGCGGCTGTTGCGTGCGCTGTTGTCGGCGTACCGCGAGTGGGGCGGCGAAGAAGAGCACCCGCAGATTGCGATTGTTGATTGGAAAGGCGTGGCGACTGAGAGCGAATTCCACGTGCTGCGCGATTATTTCTCGCGCGAAGGGTACGCGACTGTGATCTGCGATCCTCGCGAGTTGGAGCTTCGCAAGGGCCGACTATTCGTTGGTGACTTTCGCATCGATGTCGTTTACAAGCGCGTCATCATTCATGAGTTTCTCGAAACGTGCGCCACAGATCATCCACTCGCGCGAGCTTACGCCGACCGTCGTGTTTGCATGATTAACTCCTTCAGGTCGAAGATCGCGCACAAGAAAGCGACGTTCGCGATGCTGAGCGATCCGCGGTTCAGCGATCTGTTCACGGATGATGAGAATAAACTGATTCGCCGGCATATTCCGTGGACGCGGCGAGTCGAACGTACAAGCACAATTTTCGACGGCAATGAATACGACTTGTTGGATCTGATTAAGAATGAGCAGGCGCGATTTGTGCTGAAGCCGAACGATGACTATGGCGGCCACGGCGTGTTTCTCGGCTGGGAATGTTCTTCGGAACAATGGGAGCAAGCGATCGCCACCGCGGTGGACCACGCGTATGTGGTTCAGGAGCGCGTCGCTTTCAACAAGATCAGCATGCCGACGTTTGGCGATTCGGTCCAACTGCAAGAATTGTTCGTCGATTTCAATCCGTTTCTTTTTGAGAATGAACCGGAAGGCGCATTGATTCGTTTGTCGTCGTCGTCGCTCTTGAACATTACGGCCGGCGGCGGCCAGACGGCTTTGCTGGTGCTGGAGGGAATGTAAATGGACATCGAATCGGCGCGCGCCTATTGCTTGTCGTTTCCGCACGCGACGGAAAAAGTGCAGTGGGGGAATGATCTGGTTTTCAAAATCGGCGGCAAGATGTTTGCGGTCACAATTCTCGACGCAGCTTCAAAGTATTGCTTGTCTTTCAAGTGCACTGAAGAGAAGTTCGTGGAGTTAATCGAGCAGGACGGGATCGATCCGGCGCCTTACTCGGCGCGATATCATTGGGTCGCGCTGCGAAGTTTCGATGTGTTGAGTGAAAGAGAACTTAAATCCCTGCTGCGCGAGTCTTATGATTTGGTGTTCGACAAGCTGCCGAAGAAGACCAAGGCTGAACTTGGGCAGAGCGAAACGCTCAAGCGCCGTTAGGCGCTTAATGTTTATAGAACGGCTGCATAGGTAACAAGTACGCCGAAGAAGCGAATGCTCACTCGCTTCTTGGGCGTGATTATTTTGATGATCGGAGGGCTATAAACATCTCGCGCCTAACGGCGCGAAAATCCTCCGATCACCTGCCTTCTCGCTCTCTTTGCTCTTCTCTCCGAAATTCACCAGGCTCGATCGGATTAGCATCGGCCCACAGTCCGCGCCGGGCGTTGCGCGCCTCATCCTCTGCACGCCCGTAGAGTTCGCGATCCTCGGGCGACTGTTCGTTCTCATATTCCTTGTAATGCCAGGCCATGCCCGCTTTGACCTGTTCAAGATTGATGTCTTTCCCGTCAACTACAATCTTGCAGACCAGACGGCCGTACTGATCGGTCTTATCGCACGTCGCGGTCACATTCTTATCGAAGATCAAGATAGATAGATTCTGTTTCGACTGGACCCCGAACGCCTGGCGCGATTCAGGCGCGTCGATTCCCTGCAGGCGAATACGATGTTGTGTGTTCGCCGCGTCGAGGAGAGTGATCGTATCTCCGTCAGCGATTCGCACGACGCGGCCCGTGAGTGTTTGCGACGCGAGAACTGATGATGGACGTCGGACGTTGGCGGGTGGTTTCCGCGCGCAACTGCCGGTTAACGCGAGCGTGAGCAGGAGGAGGACGAAGAACGTCGGGCGTCGTCTCATGTGATCTTATGAATTATCGCATCGGCGAACTCATTCGTGCTTGAACTTCCGCCGATGTCGCGCGTCCTCACTTTGCCTTCGGCGAAGACGGTCAACATCGCTTTTTCAATTTGCGCGGCGGCCTCGCGTTCTTCGATGTGATTGAGCATGAGAATCGCTGATTGCAATAATGCAGTCGGGTTGGCGACGCCTTTGCCCGCGATGTCGGGCGCGGAACCGTGAACGGCTTCGAACACGGCGCCCTTTTCGCCGATGTTCGCGCCGGGAACGAGGCCGAGTCCGCCAATCAATCCCGCGCACAAATCAGAGACGATGTCGCCGTAAAGATTTTCGCAGAGCAGGATGTCGAACTGTTCGGGGCGCATCACCAACTGCATCGACGTGTTGTCGACGATCATGCTTTGCCGCTCGATTTCAGGATAGAGCTTGCCGACCTCTTCAAAGCAACGGAGGAACAGTCCATCCGATAACTTCATGATGTTGGCTTTGTGGACCGCAGTAATTTTCTTGCGCTTTTCGTTGCGCGCGTAAGCGAAGGCAAAGCGCGCGATGCGCGTCGACGCTTTCTCGGTAATGATCTTCAGACTCTCGACCACGCCGGCGACAACTTCGTGCTCCAGTCCTGAGTAAAGGCTTTCGGTGTTTTCGCGCACGACGACGAGATCGAGGCCGGGATTACGGCAGGGAACATTTGGCAGCGCACGCACGGGCCGCAGGTTCGCGTACAGATCGAGCGCCTTGCGCAAGCCGACGTTGACCGAAGTAAATCCCTTGCCGACGGGCGTCGTGATTGGACCTTTCAATCCGACCTTGTTGCGCTGGATCGATTCGATCAATTGATCAGGCAACGTCTTGCCGTATTTATCGAGTGCCTGCTGCCCCGCGATATGTTCTTCCCACTCAATTGTGACGCCCGATGCTTCGATGATGCGCACTACCGCAGCGGCAACCTCCGGACCAATCCCGTCGCCTGGAATCAATGTGATACGATGCTTCATAAGTAAGAAATCAGTAGACAGTAGTCAGCACTCAGTAGTCAAACCCGCGTGCCTCAACAATCAGCTCAAGCGAATCAAAATGCAGATGTGGTTGTAATCGGCGGTGGCGTGATCGGTTTATCGATCGCGCGCGCGCTGGCTTTGCGTGGCGTGCGC
>DASQYL010000436.1:0-11230 GCA_035639235.1 Pyrinomonadaceae bacterium
CGTCTTGAGATCAGAAGAGCTCGATGTCCGGCTGAAGGTGTACTCGCCCGCCGGGAGCTTCTTGTCACCCACGTTGAAATCGAAAGGGACCTTCGCCCTGACTGGAACACTAAGTTGCGCGTTCGCGGATGCAACTGCCGCGCAAAGACTGAACACTGATACCAGACTCAATATCGTGAGTCTTTTGATTACTTTCTGCTTCATACAATCTCCTATCTGTTTTCGGCGAGCGGCGCCCAATTAGCTGCCCCAAACTGCGCTCACCTACGTTTACCTTTTCGAGAGTGAAGTTGGTCCTCTCCTTGCAATGATCCGGGCGACCTATTAATCAACGAGTTGTCTTCAAAACCTGACAAGCTCTTGTCGCGTTCTGCAACTTCATACCGCGAGAGCCCGGAAAAAATTCCAAGGGTGACTGACAATTCCGCTGCGGGAATAAATTGGTGGGTTGGTGGTCTTATGTCTAATCATAAGAGGGACTCATTGCTTTCAAGTGCCGACAGAAAACGGAATCATGATCCCAAAATTTCGAGCGTTTAATCGGAGGATGGATTCTCTGCTGACTCATGGCCGGTGCGTTGCATTCAAGTCAACTGAGTTTCACACGACGGCCGGGGAATAAATCTGCACGCCGCGCGGTATTAGATGGTTGAGTGGTCGCTGTCTAGAGTTTCGACTCAAATGCACGTTGAGGACCTTGGCCGTTTCCTACCCCAGACACCGTTGTGACGGCGCGTGTTGCCGCCTACAGCTCAAGCCGGCAAGTTTCTTTTTTGGATCTTTCTGACTTCTCGACAAGAAGACCACTCATAGCTTTAAGAACCAGCAGCTAAGACAACAGGGAGGGAAAGAATGAAGAAAGTTTTTGATTCTCGGGTCGGATTTATGCTCGTTAGTGCGCTCTTACTCTTGGCGTTCAGCGCTTTAGCCAGCCAGGCCCAAATTACTCGCGGCATTATTTCAGGCACGGTGCGAGATGAGAATGGCGCGGTCGTGCCGGGAGCGCAGATCACCATCACCAGCACTGGCAGCAGCTTGACAAAACGGGACGCCACTACCGACGACCAGGGGTTCTATCGGATCGGCGCATTGGATCCTGGATCCTACAACGTTCTGGTTGAGAAGGACGGCTTCGAAAAACTGGAGAACCGCGACGTCGTCGTGAAATCTGCCGGCGAAGTAACGTTTGACGCCGCGCTGAAGACTGGCAGCCTGACGGCTACGGTTGACGTTACTAGTCAATCCGAAGGCATAACGCTCGACAAGACAAGTCCTACGCTCGGCTTGACTGCGACTTCGCGCCAGGCCGTAGACCTGCCATTGGGACCGGCCCGCGACGTGAATAACCTGGCGCTGCTTGCTCCCAACGCTTTCGCTGCACCCGGTTCAACGGGTATCTCAGTGAACGGCCAGCGAGCTCGCAATGATAATTTTAGCATCGACGGTTCTGACAACAACGATATCAGTGTCACGCTGGCAACAGTGCCGGTGGTTCCGGAAGCAGTTCAGGAATTCCGGCTGCAAACCAATCCCTACAGCGTAGAATTTGGCCGAAACTCAGGTGCGCAGATCGACGTGATCACCAAGTCAGGTGGAAACAGTTTCCACGGCGAGGCCTTTGAATACTATCGCGGTAGCGCGCTGAATTCTCTTGATAACATTGAAAAGCAGAGCGGGCTGACGCGGCCTGCACGTTTCAATCGCAACCAATTTGGCGGTGATATAGGCGGCCCTGTGAAGCTGCCGCACGACAACGATCGAACCTTCTTCTTCTATCTATTCGAAGCGGATCGCACTCGTACTGGGGCCAACCTCGGACCCACCATCAGGATTCCGACGATGGCCGGCTTTTCGGCTCTGAGCACGGTGCCGTTACGCTCCGGACAATCGGCAGCCAGTCGAGCTGGAGTGTTGAATTCACTTTCCTTCCTTAACGGTATATACCAGGGGGGTCCCGTATTCAGGAGTGTGACAAAACACAGCAATCAATGGAGTGCCAATTCAAACCGGCCTCACGAATATCCCCGCGAATCAACCGACAAACATCCTGAATCACACGCTCCGGATAGATCACAAGCTCACAAACAATGACACGTTAACCTTTCGCTACATTACTAACAGACCGGACAACGTGGGCCAGATCAGCAACACCCAATTCGGCACGTTGTTCGCCGGCAACCAGGTGATCAACGACAACAACTTAGCGGTGAGTGAAACCCATGTGTTCAGTCCGCGGCTGCTCAATGAGTTCCGCTTCTCTTACGTTCGACGGAACCTCCAGTTTCCCGAGAACGATCCTACGACACCAAGCACGGCGATTACCGGCTTTTTCTCGATTGGCGGACTCGCGAACTTTCCCCAGGGACGCATTCAAAATGATTACCAGTTTTCCGATACAGCCACCCTTCAGCAGGGCCGTCATGCAATCAAGTTTGGCGCGGATATCCGCCGCCTGCAGTTGTTCAACCTGGCGGCGTTTGACTCAAAGGGGACGTTCCAGTTCAGCAGCCTTCAGGATTTCCTGAACAACAATGCGCTCTTTTTCCAACAGGCATTGCAGACGGCAACCTTCGATGCACATCAGACGGAACAGTTCTATTTTGCTCAGGACGACATTCGGGTGAACCAGAGTCTGACCCTGAACCTCGGCTTGCGTTATGAGTACTCCAGCGTTCCCTTTGGCTTTTTCGGCGCCACTGATCCGCAGAGTCTCGCCGCATTGGTTCCGGGCCCGGTGCGGCCGGATAAGAACAACTGGGCGCCAGGCGTTGGCTTTGCGTTTAGTCCCCACTACAAGAGCGGTCCGTTGAGTAAAGTCTTTGGCGATGGGAAAGGTGTATTACGGGGCGGATACCGAATCGCGTATGACGTTCTCTTTTTCAACCTCCTGACGGTGGACGCTTCAAACTTTCCGCGGGTGGTAGTTCCCAGAATAGACAACGCCACAGATCAGTTTCCCAATCTTGCGCCCGTAAGCGGCTCGGCCATGTTCAATCCGCTGGCCACATATGTCAACACACCTTCGGACGCAAAAACGCCTTACTCTCAGCTCTACAGCTTGTCATTCCAGCGTGAGGTGCATGGCAACTACATTATCGAGGTGGGCTATACCGGCAGCCGTTCGATTAATCAGGTAAATCAGCTTCAGGCTAATCCGGGAGTTCTGACGGCCGCTCAGGCGGCTACCGTGGTCGCGACGGGCAACCCTAATTCAATTCCAACCGTGCAGCAACGTCGCGTTTTCCCGCAGTTCGGCTCGCGGGTATTAATCGACACGGCCGCTGAGGCCACATACAACGCCGGTTTCATTTCCATCAACCGCAGGCTGACCCGAAATCTACAATTCGGGGTTGCGTATACTTATTCGAAACTCTTAAGCAACAACGACGAATCACTGGGGAGTCGGCGCGATTACCGGTGGTTCACCGCAGGTGCCACAGGACTTCTTTAACCTGGGAGCTGAGAAGAGCGTCTCGGCCTTCGATCGCACGCATCGGTTCGTCGCGAATTACATCTACGAAGCGCCGACGCCGGGCTTCGCCAAGAACAACAGAGCGCTGAAACAGATGTTTGGCCATTGGGAGATTTCCGGAATCACTTCGAGACAGTCGGGTCAACCGTTTTCAATCCTCACGGGTGTTGACTCAAACGGAAACGGCGCGGCTGGGGATCGCCCGGACTTCAATCCGGCTGGACAGATCACACTTGATCCGGTAACTCACAACTTTCGAACTTTCACAACTTCCGGTTCGCCGTTCTTAGTTCCGCGCGGTACTAATGGCCTGCCACTGAATTTTAGCTTGGGGAACGGATCTCTCAGCCGGAACACTTATCGGGCCCCCGGCTTTTACAATACTGATTTCAGTCTTTCGAAGCACATCAAGCTTAGCGAGGCGCGCGAGTTCATCTTACGCGCCGACTTCTTGAATGCTTTCAATCAGGACAATTACGGCATTCCCGTTAATAGTCTGAACAGCGCTGACTTCGGTAAGAATCTGAACAACTTTGGAAACCGTTCGATCACTCTCGGAGCAAAGTTTAAGTTCTAGCAGCTTGATGAAAAACTAAGCGCCGCAGCGACACAGAGATAGGGGAAACAGAGAGCGCAAGAATGCGTGTGGGCGTTCATGTTCATTCTAATGCTTCCTCTTCTCTGTGACACTGTGGTGAGTTCGCTCTTTTAGTGACAGGTGGATCCATGAGAACAATCACACATGTCGGGCTCTTCACAGTAATTGCGGCCGGCGTAGTTTTTCTGCTGTCACTCGCGGCCCACTCTTCTGGTTCTCCCTTATCAAAGGACGGACAGAACGACCCTGACGCCAGCGCTCTTTTTGCAAAGAACTGTGCCACCTGTCACGGTAAGGATGGACAGGCAAAGACTTTCAAAGCGAAATTGAATCACGCTCGCAATTTCACCGATTCGGCTTGGCAAGAATCCGTGAGTGACGAGCGTATCTTTAATTCGATTACGAATGGTCGCGGGCACATGCCGGCCTGGGGAAAGAAGTTAACTGAAGCCGAGATTAACTCGCTGGTAACTTACGTTCGCAAATTCAAAAAGTAATCACAGCGTCATAAGTCACTCGCGTTTGGTTGGGTTCGACCAGCTTGAAATGACGCACTCGCAAGTTGCGGGCGTGGGGCTGTTTGCATAACCCCAAGGCCTGCGGTTCGATCCCGCCCGCCGCTACCATAGAATCAATAACCTAGAATTGCTCAAAGCGCCCGCTGTCAGCGCTGAGATTGAGACCGTTTGACGCCGAGTATGTCTGATGCCGATTAGGATAAAACGCCTGCTCAAAGGCACTTGTCTCTCAGCACAACCAGTTGGGCGTGAGTTTCTACGAGAGCGGCGCAATCGATTTGGCGATCGAAGAATTTCGGCGTGTTACGAAACGAATGCCATGGGTAACGAGCTATTTGTTAAATTTGGGTGCGGCGGTTTCAGACAAAGATGATACGGGCCATAACTTAAGGACGGACCTCATTTGGCGTCAGGTTGACGTGACGGTAGGGAAATACATAGCAAGCTGTAGGAACGTATAGAATGCAAATTCTCTCGGACGGCTGCTTTTGTTGAATGTTTAGTAACCAGTGAGAATGCGTGGTAGTCAGTGGAACCGACTAAGTCGCATTCGCAATGCGGAGGTCAGGGGTTCGATCCCCCTCTGCTCCACCAATAACCCTCTTGCTGTCAGCAAGTTGCAGCAACACCAAAATTCGGTCGAAATTTGACTTGGCGTGACATTGACGTGAACAACGCGAAGGTCGCTGTTTTGAGGCGCTCGTCTCTCATTGTTACCGACCGGAAAACCTAAAGAAACTTAGTTTGGAATTGCGAAGAAGAGTGAATCAAACCGGTGACCCCCGCGCTGATTATGCGGAGGTCAAAGTTGGAAATTAATACGACCGCATACACATCGTGCATCTCCGAACACGCGGGCATTCGATCAAAGGTATTACAATCTCGGATTGCATCATCGACAAAAACTGGGGCTATGTCCGTGAATGGCCGCGAGCATAGCCCCAACCCCTTGTTCGGGTAATGCAGTGTATCCTTCGCAGAGAATAGTAAGCGCATCATGCTACATCTCAGTTACCAGCACCTTAATTGTTCGTTAATTCACTATCCCCAGATTCAAGTGAATGTTTGATCAAAGATTTCATGTAGAGTTTTCAACCTGTTCACACGTTCTTAACTCACACCGCAGATAATCCTCTCTGATCCCATAAACCAGTTTGTGAATTGGTCAGTCGAATATTGTCAGGACAGGACAATCTCATGAGCGCCACTCAAATCACTTTGCAATTTCTTCCGCAAAGAACGGCCGCGAAAGAATCCAAATCTGATCTCATTAGTCGATCCTATCGCGATGGTGACGCGATGATCACGATTGTCGCTCTTGGTGAAGACGACGATGGTAGAGTAATGGTTCGGCGTGGTCTCGACGGCCACACCTGGTCCATGCCTGCGTGGCTAGTGAGATTGATCTTGATGGAAAGTTCCAAGCGAATTCGCGCAGCCTAAATCATGAACGTCTGAGCTCACCTGCCAAACGCGCTCGCAGAACCACAGTTTTGGTTTTGCAAACGGCTGGTTGAAAATTAAGCCGGTTTTCGACGAACGAATCAGGTCGGGACGAATCTTTTCAATGTTGATAAATTTGCCTATTAATTTCGGCGTCGCTTTTGCCTCGATCATTTAGTGGCCGATCAAAGTCGGCTAGTGAAGGATCGTCTTTACTCGACTTCGCGTGACGTAGCAGCAGCAAACTCTTCATTTCAATCGCGCTCTTTCTATGAGTAACCGAACGACACAAGACCGGTGCCCATAAAGTGCCGCAAAATAATCTGGCCTGCTACCAAAACATCGTTCGATTTTACACCGCTGTAACATCACCATGCGACAATCCCCGAACCGATGATCGCGTATGGTCACCACCGCTACCCCCGGCCGATTGTTTGTAGTTGAAGGAACGGACGGCAGCGGAAAATCCACTCAACTTTCACTCCTCTATCAATGGCTGAAGTCCGAAGGCTATTCCGTTTTCTTTTCGGAATGGAACTCTTCGCCGTTAGTAAAGGACACCACCAGGCGCGCGAAGAAACGGCGTCTCTTCACGCCGACCACTTTCTCGCTGCTGCACGCGACTGACTTTGCCGATCGCACTGAGCGCAACATTATTCCGCCATTGAAAGCTGGCGCAATCGTACTGGCTGATCGCTACATCTACACCGCTTTCGCGCGTGACGTGGCGCGCGGCTGCGACCGCGCATGGGTACGCGAGACTTATAAGTTCGCGGTGAAGCCGACCGCAGCATTCTTCTTTCGCGCCCCGTTGGATGTGGCGGTAGATCGGATCGCATCCGCTCGTCCCCAACTAAAGTTTTATGAAGCGGGGATGGATATGGAACGGTCCGAAGATGAAGAGGAGAGTTTCAAAATTTTCCAGGGTAAGATTCTGGAAGAATACGATCACATGGTTAATGAGTTCGGGTTAACTGTGATCGATGGCACGCAACCCATTCGGACGCAGCAGCGCCAGATGCGCGACATTGTCAGTCGGTATTTGAAGGAGAAGCTGAAAGAAAAGGCGGTGCTCGCCAAATGAAGGAGATGAAATTCTACGGCACCGCGCTGCCAGAAATTGAGATTGAGCCATATACGGGGAAACTGATCGTAATTGAAGGCACCGATGGTGTGGGGCGATCAACTCACGTGGCGTTGCTGCGCACCTGGTTGGAGTCTGCCGGATATGCAGTCCTCGATACTGGAATGACCAGATCGGTGTTGGCGGGACGCGGGATCAAGAACGCCCGTACTGGACACACGCTTGGCCGCCTCACGATGCAACTCTACTACGCCACAGATTTTCATCATCGCCGGTGCGCAGGTGCTCGAAGGCGTAATGCGTTCACTCAAGCTCGACTCGCTGCGTACGTGCAGTTGGGCGTTGCGCGAGGGAGTATTGATCGATCGATTGCGTGACATCGAAACAGCCTCGCAGCCACCGCTGCCCCACGTCTCAGACTATCGCTTGCGAGGCGTCCACACCGTAGGGCGTCGTTTTGGATATGAAGAACTCCATGCCCATCAAGTCGCGCGATTGGCCGAACGCATCTTCGATTATCTATCGAGATCGAATCTTCAGACGAATCTTGACCGTCATCGGCGCACGCTGCTGTCGGCAGCAGCATTGCTTCACGATGTCGGGTATCACATCGCACATGATGCACATCACAAGCATTCTCTCTACCTGATTCGGAACTCGGAATTGACCGGCTTTTTTTGAAGCGGAGCGTGACGTGATCGCTAACTTGGCTCGTTATCATCGCGGTTCCGAACCGAACCAGCCGGTAACATCACGCTACAACAAAGTAGTCGCCGCCGAAGAGCAATTTCAGGAACGAAGGAGCAAGGCAATGACGCTATTGCAATCTGACGAAGTGTCTTCCGAAGATGATCTGTTGGGCCCCGCAGGTTGGTTAAGCCGTCTACGCTAGTTCTTAACGCGCACGCAGGCAGTTGTGCTTCCACCTCAAATCAGGACACGAAGTTCGGCATAGAGTCACCTTGTGTAGCGCGATTTTGATTGAATTGCCATTACGTTCAGTAGTCTTCCAGATTAACCAGACCAACTTTGATTGCAAAGCGCACCAGGCTGGCGATGTCGTAAATTCCTAAGCGCTCCATCAGTTGCGCTCGATGACACTCAACTGTCTTCACACTGATGTTTAGTTCCAGAGCAACTTGCTTAGTCGTCTTGCCATTGGCAATCAACCGCAGAACTTCTGTCTGCCTTGCTGTTAGTTGGTGGAGTAGACTTGTGCCGAAACATGCGTGCCCGTGATTCATGATTACGAACTTGGCGATCGCAGGGCTGAGATACTTTTCACCTACCGCGACTGCATTTATTGCCAACCTAAGTTCCTCTCTCGCTGAACCCTTCAAGAGGTAACCTGCCGCGCCGGCCCGCAGGGCGAGACAAACGTGTTCGGCGTCCGCATACATCGAGAGAATGAGGACGCGGACATGCGGAAATTTTTCTGACAAATGCCGAGTGACTTCCAAACCATTTAGGCTCGGCATGGCTATGTCTGTCAGTACGATGTGGGGTTCATATCTCTCGACCAGAAGGATTGCCTCTTGCCCATTACTTGCTTCGGCGACGACTTCTATTTCTCCTGTCTTCTCCACCAGGGCCCGGATGCCGGCGCGAACAAGGTTATGATCGTCGGCCAGCAGGATCCTGATTGTATCGATGGGCGCCATCCTTCTGCTTCAATGCATTCCTGAGTCATCGAGCACTTCTCGGATCTTGCGTGCGAGAGCATCAGGAGCGAATGGCTTCTGGATGAACGCGGTTCCGTCGACTAGCACTCCGCGATGAACGATCACATCGTCGGTGTAGCCCGACATGTAAAGCACTTTCATTTCGGGACGTAACTGCGCCAATCGGGAAGCGAGGTTATGCCCGCTCATTTCGGGCATGACGACATCTGTGAGGAGCAGATGAATGGGTTCCTCATAACTTTCACAGAGTAATAGAGCAGAGCCGCCGTTTGACGCTTCGAGAACTGTATAGCCGTAGATCTCCAGAAGCTCTCTGGTCAATTCTCGAACCGTATTGTCGTCCTCGGCCAGGAGAATCGTCTCCGTGCCTTGAAAATAATGCTCTTGAATTGCGACGGCTTGAGGGTATTCTTCCACGCGTTCGTCAACGCGCGGCAAGTAGATCTTAAACGCAGTACCGCGCTCGGGTTCGGTATATACCAGAATATAACCGCCGGACTGCTTGACGATTCCGTAAACTGTCGAAAGTCCCAGGCCCGTACCCCTTCCAGATTCTTTAGTGGTAAAGAACGGCTCGAAGATACGAGCCTTAGTCTCCGCGTCCATCCCGGTGCCGGTGTCAGTCACAACCAGCTTGACATAATCACCCGCGGGCACGATGAAACGTTGGGCAAACGACCCTTCCCGCAGCGAGACGTTTGCGGTCTCGATCGTTAGCTTGCCTCCACGGGGCATCGCGTCTCGAGCGTTCACAGCGAGATTCATCAGTACTTGCTCGATCTGACTGGGGTCGGCCTTAACGCTTCCCAGTTCCGGGTTTAGAATAGTGCGTAGTTCGATTTCTTCTCCGATAAGTCGTCCCAGCATCTTTCCCATATCGGCGACAATGGAGTTGAGATTCAGCACCCGGGGCTGCAGTATCTGCTTCCGACTGATTGCGAGAAGTTGACGTGTGAGCGAGGCTGCGCGAGTGCCAGCTTTCTTAATCGCTTCGACGTTGCGCCATAACGGGTCTTCCCCTTTCAGTTGTGCCAGAACGAGATCACTATATCCATTGATCGCCGTGAGCAGATTATTAAAATCGTGTGCGATGCCGCCGGCTAAAAGGCCGATCGCCTCCATTTTCTGCGCCTGTCGGAGTTGCTGCTCCAGATTCTTTCGCTCGGTTATGTCGCGCGCTACACCCTGGATGGCGACGGCAACGCCTTCCTGAAAAATTGCCGAGGTGCTGACTTCAACAGCGATGCGACGACCGTCCTTGGCAATAATCTCCAATTCATGTGGTTTGGATTCCTGGCCGGCAATTGCTTTTGCGATATTCTGGCGCGCTTCGTCAAGCTGTTCCGCGCTAATCGTGTCGCCAATGTTCATTGTGAGTGCTTCCTCACGGGTGTAACCGGTAATCTGCTCTACCGCGGCATTGATCGAGGTGAAGTCGCCATTAAGATCATGCGTATAAATCATGTCATGAGCGTTTTCCACGAGTTCGCGATAGCGCTCCTCACTCCTCTTCAGCTCCTCTTCAGCGCGTTTATGATCTGTGATATCGCGCGCGACCCACAGAACCGAATCGCGGGTCATCGGGGAGACACACGCATCAAACCAAACGTCGGTTTCGCCGATGCGCAACACATATTCGACGTTATGTCTTTGGTTTTCGCGCAAGGCCTGCCAGATGTGGGCGAAGAAAAAGTCGGCCTGCTCTTTGGGAAATACCTCGTGTAATTCTTTGCCGATTAGCTCGGTCGGAGGCTTGTAAAGATAAGCGGGGTTTGTCGGAGCGACCTTGAGATAACGACCTTCCGAGTCAAGCACTAAAACGACGTCCGTCATCGCGGCGAAGAGCGCGCGGAGTTCCGAGTCAGAAGCCTGCAGCGCGGCCTCTGCCTGCTTGCGCTCGATCAGCCGCGCGGCCTTTGTGATCAGGCACAGCGGTTCATAGGGTGCCGCCAGAAAATCGTCGGCGCCGGCCTTGAATGCCTCCAGCACACTCCGGCTGTCCGTGTGAATGGCGCTGATCAGCAGGATTGGCATTGCGCTTAACTCTTCAACGCTGCGAATCAGGCGGCACATTTCAACGCCATCCACGATCGGCATTGCGATGTCACTAATGATTAGGTCGGGATGTTCACTGCGAGCGACTTCAAACCCCTCGCGCCCGCCGAAAGCAGTCAAAACGGCGTAGCCGGATTGCCGCAATTGAAAACTCATCAGGTCCGCAGCATCACGATCGTCATTTACGACCAAAATTGTGTCGTCAGCGATAGGTTGCCAACTTATAGATTCACGCGCATAGGTTAAGCCAGAGTCGGAGGTTGGGTCATTCCTGTCTGACGCCGGAATAACGAGCGGCAAACCTTGTGAGTAGTTACCTGGATTCGTCTTGTTAGTACATGTAATCATGGGGTCATGTCTGCGAAACGAATTGCGAAT
>DASQYL010000437.1:0-6371 GCA_035639235.1 Pyrinomonadaceae bacterium
ACACCGGCGGGCAAGCTTCGAAGGCGACGCCACTCGGCGCAATCGCCAAGTTCGCCGCGGGCGGCAAGCCGACGATCAAAAAAGATCTCGGCATGACCGCGATGCGTTACGGCAACGTTTACATCGCGCAAATCGCGATGGGCGCAAACGACGTGCAGACGGTCAAAGCGTTTCTCGAAGCGGAAGCGCATCATGGTCCGTCGCTAATCGTCGCTTACAGTCAATGCATCGCGCATGGCATCGACATGGCGAAAGGGATGACGCAGCAGAAGCTCGCGGTCGAATCGGGTTACTGGCCACTCTATCGCTTCAATCCAGCGCTGGAGACTGAAGGCAAGAATCCATTTCAACTTGATTCGAAAGATCCAAAGATTCCCCTGCAGGAATACATCTACACCGAAGGTCGCTATCGCATGTTGCAGCGCAGCGATCCGGAAGCGGCAAAGATTCTGTTAGAGCAGGCGCAAGCGTCGGTGAATCATCGCTGGCAACAATATAAGAAACTGGCGGCGCCAACTTCTTAATTGTCAAAACATCATGAGCTTATCAACCAATTATCTCGGCCTCGTGCTTAAGAATCCGATCGTCGCATCGTCATCACCGCTGTCGCACACCGTCGACAGTATTCAACGTCTGGAAGATGCCGGCGCGAGCGCAGTCGTGATGTATTCGCTGTTCGAAGAGCAGATCACTTTCAACAGCTATTACGTCGATCATTATTTGCGTAACAACACGAACAGCTACGCCGAAGCTCTCAACTATTTTCCCGAGATGGACCAGTACAACGTTTGGCCCGATGAATATCTTAATTTGATCAGGCGCGCGAAAGAGGCCGTGGACATTCCGATCATCGGCAGCTTGAACGGCGTCTCGATTGGCGGCTGGACCAATTACGCCAGTCTTATCGAGGACGCAGGCGCCGACGCGCTCGAGCTAAACGTCTATTATGTGCCGACAGACGTCGAGATGACCGGGCGCGAAATCGAAGACATGTATCTGGACATGCTGCGACAAGTGAAGCGCTCGGTGACCATTCCAGTCGCCATGAAGCTCAGTCCTTTCTTCAGCTCGATGTCGAATATGGCGCGGCGGCTGGTTGCCGAAGGCGCTGACGGACTCGTGCTCTTCAATCGTTTCTATCAACCCGATTTGGATCTCGAAAATCTGGCCGTCGCTCCGCGCTTGGTATTGAGCAATTCAAACGAGCTGCGGCTGCCGCTGCGTTGGGTGGCGATTCTGTATGGCCGCGTCATGACAGACTTCGCGATTACGACCGGCATTCACACTTCGGAAGACGTGCTCAAGGGTTTGATGGCCGGTGCTAAGGCGACAATGATGGCGTCCGAACTTCTGCAGAACGGCGTGCGCCGCAACAAGGAAATCCTGCGCGAAATCGAAAGCTGGATGGACCAACACGAATATCAATCGGTAGCGCAGATGATCGGCAGCATGAGCCAACAGCACTGCCCCGAACCGGCGGCTTTTGAGCGCGCTAACTACATGAAGATTCTGGATTCGTTTCAGCCAGTTAATTGAAGCGACGAAAAAATCCCGCATCGCAGCAACCAATTGAGTGATTTCCCGCGCTAGAGCTGGCCGGCGCGCGCAAACCTTCGCAATTTCCCCGCTCTTCTTCGACGATATTCTCTGGCCTTGTGCTTGCTCTGTCTGCTCCTTCGCGATTGCGCGAGAAAGGTTGGAATTTACCAAACGATTAATTTCGAGAGCGAGGAAGAAATCATGTTGCTTGATCCGATGAAGACTGTACGCGAGGTGGCAGTGGCGTTGCCTAATGCGACGCGGGTGTTCGAGAAAACCAAAATCGATTACTGCTGCGGCGGCGATCAACTGCTGGGTGCGGCCTGCGCGAAGGCCGGCGTCGACTTGGAAACCTTGCAGCGAATGCTGGAGACAACGGCCGAACCGGCCCGGCCCGCGAGCGACGATTTTCAAAGTCTCAGCGCCGGTGAATTGATCACCTATATTCTAGATAAGCACCATGTCTATACCAGAGACGAAATGACGCGGCTTGAAGCGCTGGTCGAAAAAGTTGTCAACGCGCACGGCGCCAATCATTCGGAATTGATGAGTATCCGCGACCTTCTGCAACAACTGTTTGCTGAATTGAAGGGCCACATGTTCAAGGAAGAACAGATTTTGTTTCCATTCATCGTGGAACTCGAACAATCAGTCGCGCAGCAGCGGCCCGCGCCGTTTGCGCCGTTCGGCACGGTGAACAATCCCATTCGCATGATGAGACTCGAGCACGATAATGCCGGAGAAATCCTCCGCGAATTGCGCAAGCTGAGCCGCGATTACAGAGTTCCCGCCAACGCGTGCATGAGCTACGAGACTCTGTACAAAGCGCTCGAAGCCTTTGAGCAGGATCTGCATCAGCACATTCATCTGGAAAACAACATTTTGTTTCCCAAGACTTTGAATTTAGAAGCGCGCGTTTGAGACAAAATGGAAACCAATCAAAGCTTCAACGACCTGCTACAACTGCATCGCGATCTCGACGCGTTGTTTCTGGAACACCAACGCGCACTGCTCCGGCTCGATCTGATTTCTGCCGCAACGCTGTTGGATGAATACGAGCGGCAACTGCTCGCGCACATCGGCGACGAAGAGAGCCTGATGCTTCCGATCTATCGCGAGCGCGCGGCCATTCCCGTCGGTGGTGCTGTCGACATTTTCATCGGCGAACACGAAAAGTTGCGTCAGTATCTCGCGCTTTTCAAGGAAGAGATGCAGAAGCTGGCCACGACTGACGATCTGGAAAAAGGCGTGCTCTTGATGCTCGATTCGCAACACTTGTTCAAGCGGCTTCTGGTGCATCATGACAATCGCGAGAAAAGCATGCTTTATCCGTTGCTCGACAACGTAACGAGCCGTAAGGAGCGCGACGAGTTGTTCGATCGTTTGCTGTTATCGCCGGTCGAAAGGGTCTGATGACTCAAGAGGTCATGCCTACAAACGAATTAACTGGCCCTCGCTACGGCGTGCGTCTGAAATCGATCGCGTTACCTGCCGAACATGGCGGCTGGGGGCTGCTGCTCGAACCGGTTGCGCTCGGATTGATGGTCGCTCCTTCGGTTGCCGGTTTGTATCTCGCGCTGGCCGCGGTTGGATTCTTCGTTGCGCGGCACCCAGCGGCGTGGGTGATCGTCAATCGCCGGCGTTCATCGCCACGCACCGCTTTGGCCAAACGATTCGCGCTGCTCTATCTGACGATCGGAGTTGCATCATTAATTGCCGCGATCGTTTTCGCACGACATCAATTCATGCTGCCGCTCGCGATCGCGGCCCTCTTTGCGTTGGTGCACTTGATCCATGATTGGACCGGCCGTCGACGTGCCTTATTGCCGGAGATCGCCGGTACGGTTGCAATTTCTTGGGTCGTGGCCGCCATCGCGCTCGGCGCCGGCTGGTCGCGCCCAGCGAGTTTTGCGCTGTGGGCCATCATGTCCGCGCGCACGATTCCCGCAATCATCTACGTGCGTGCTTGCCTCGCTCGCATGCATCGCCGTCCCGCATCGCTCCGGCCAATCATGATCTCGCACATCCTGGCTATTGTCGCCGCTGCCCTGTGGGTGAGCGCGGGCGTGGCGCCATATCTCACTTTCGCCGTAATGATAACCCTGTTGGTTCGCGCTTTTGTCGGTTTTGCAAAGTTGGATTTTCTGACACCTAAGCAACTCGGGTTCAGTGAGATTGGATTCGGCGCCGTCACCGTTTTTGCAGTTGCGCTCGGCATCGCCTTTCATTTGTAAAGCAGCGTCTCTAACTTACTCCCCACTTCGCGCGCGGTTGTTGTATTATCGCGCGCAAAATTTTGCTCGTTGAGGATGCTGCGATGAAAAGACCTCTGATGCTCGTTCTCGTTATCTGCTGTTTCTTAATTAGTGTCTCGGCGCAAATCAAAACCGCTTCAGACGATTACAACACGATCTTCAAAGCGCTTAAATGGCGATCGATTGGACCATTTCGGGGTGGCCGTTCGAATTGCGCGACGGGCGTCGTCGGCGATCCGAAAACTTATTACATGGGCACGACCGGCGGCGGAGTCTGGAAGACGGAAGACATGGGATTGAGTTGGCGAAACGTTTCCGACGGATTTTTTAAGACGGGCACGATTGGCGCCATCGCTGTCGCTGAAAGCGATCCGAACGTGGTCTATGTCGGCACGGGTGAGCACGCAGTGCGTGGCGTCATGACTTCGTCCGGCGACGGCGTTTACAAATCGACCGATGCCGGCAAGACCTGGAAAAAGATTGGGCTCGACGAGACGCGGCACATTTCGCGCATCGTGATCGATCCGAAGAATCCCAACATCGTTTTCGTCGCGGCGCAGGGCGCGCTCTATGCGCCGAACAAAGAACGCGGCATTTTCAAATCAACCGATGGCGGCGCGACCTGGAAAAACGTGCTCTTCGTCAACGACAAGACGGGAGCGGCAGAATTGTCGATGGACGCGACGAATCCGCGGATACTCTACGCCGCGATGTGGGAGCACGGCCGGCTGCCGTGGAAAGTTATCAGCGGCGGTCCCGGCAGCGGTCTCTACAAATCGACGGACCAGGGCGAGACGTGGGAAAGAATGAAAGAAGGTTTGCCCGAAGAGATGGGCAAAATGGCGATCGCGGTGAGCCGATCGAATCCGGAAAAAGTTTATGCGTTGATCGAAAGTGATTCCGACAAAGAAGCAGGCGGCCTGTTTGTTTCGAACGATGCCGGCAAAAAGTGGAGTCGCATCACCAACGATCATCGGCTGCTGCAACGCGCCTGGTACTACATCGAACTTTTCATTGATCCGAATAACGACGACACGGTTTACGTGATGAGCGCGCCCGCGTTGCGTTCGACTGACGGCGGTAAGACTTGGGAGAGCTTGTCGGGCACGCACGGAGACTTTCACGACCTTTGGATTAATCCTGACAATCCGCAGAACATGATCATCTCAAACGACGGCGGCTCGGCGATCACTTTCAACGGCGGCAAGATTTGGACGTCGCAATACAACGAACCGACCGGGCAGTTCTATCGCATCAACGTCGATAATCAATTTCCATATCACATCTACGGTGGGCAGCAGGACAACACTTCAGTGTCGATCGCGAGTCGCGAACTCGGCAGCGGCGGAATCACCAACGCGAGTTGGGCGCCGTCGGCCGGCGGCGAGAGCGCCTTTCTCGCTTTCGATCCGAACGATCCAAATCTCGTTCTCGGCGACAGCTACCAGGGCACAATCGAAGTGCTCAACGTCAAAGCCAGGGCTGCGACCAGCATCATGGCCGCGCCGATTCAGTACCTCGGCATGGACGCGAAGGACCTGAAATATCGTTTCAACTGGAATGCGCCGATTGTCTGGGACCCGCACGAAACCGCGACCTTCTATCACGGCGCTCAGGTTGTTTTGAAGACGAGCGACTGGGGCAAGACCTGGAAAGAAATTTCACCCGACTTAACGCGCAACGAGAAAGATAAGCAGGGCCGTGCGGGCGTCCCGTACACCAACGAAGAAGTGGGCGCCGAAAATTACGGCACGTTGGCGTACATCGCGATGTCACCGCATGAAAAAGGAGTGATTTGGACCGGCAGCGATGACGGTTTCGTCTACCTCACGCGAGACGGTGGCGCAAATTGGCAGAACGTCACGCCTAACGGTCTGGCCGAATGCCTGATCAATGCGATCGAAGTCTCGCCGCATGACAAAGCGACCGCGTACATTGCGACGACGCGTTACAAGTTCAACGATCATCGGCCGGGTCTGTACAAGACGACGGACTACGGCGCGCATTGGACGAAGATAGACAATGGGATTCCGGCGAATGCCTTCACGCGTGTCGTGCGCGAGGACGAGGTGCGCAAAGACTTGCTTTTTGCCGGTACGGAACTCGGTTTATTCATTTCGTGGAACGGCGGACAGAACTGGTCACCGTTTCAATTGAACCTGCCGATCACTCCGATAACTGATTTGCGAATTCATAACGGCAACTTAATCGCGGCGACTTCCGGACGCGCATTCTGGATTCTCGACGATCTCAACATCGTGCGTCAGTACAACAAGAACGCGCCGGCATTCGGCATCTTTCAACCGTCCGGCGCTTATCTCGTAAACAGCTCGAGCGAACTGGACGAGACCAGCGAAGAGTTCAAAGGCGCGAACACTTTTCGCGGCGTCAATCCCGCCAGCGGCGTCGTGATCTACTACAGCCTGCCGGAGTTGAAGAAGGACGATCAAATCTCTCTGGAGATTAAAGATGCGGACGGCAATCTTGTGCGCACATTTTCTTCGAAGGCCGATGACAAATACAAGAAATATGAGGGTGCGCCGAAGCCAGAGCCGCTGCTGTCGAAGACCAAAGGTC
>DASQYL010000438.1:0-5408 GCA_035639235.1 Pyrinomonadaceae bacterium
CGGGCGTGACTGCGTCCGTGTATTGTTCGGCAACGTTGATGTTTTCCTTTGCGAAATCCGGCAGCGAACGCAAGGTCTTGCGCGAAGGATTGTAGAGATCAGCCCAAGGGTTTCGACGTCCAATGATCAAATCTGAGAGTAACATGCCGGCGATGGTGCCGTGCGTCATGCCCATGCCCGAATCGCCGGTGGCGATGAAGACGTTATCGGCGTCGGCGGGATTGGGACCGATAAACGCCAGCCCATCAACGGGCTCCATCACCTGGCCCGACCAGCGATATGCAATCTCTTCGACCATCGGAAATCGATTGCGGGTCCATTGCTCGAGCTTGCCCCAACGTTGCGCGCCATCATGTTTTTGTCCGGTCTTGTGATCCTCGCCGCCGACGATCAGAGTGTCGAACTCATCGCCGTGTTCGATGCGAATGTAGTGATAGGGCTCCCAGAGATCGGCGGGCGCATCCCACAGCAACATTGTCGGCAATGCGCCGCGCGAAATCCGCGCGCCAATCACGTAAGTCGTATACGGCGCCTGCTTCGTGTGAATCACCATGCGATCGTTTACCGGCGTGTTCGTTGCCACGACGATGGCGTCGCAGCGAATTTCATATCCGCTATTCGTGGTGACATGCGCGCCGTCGCCGCCTTCGATTTCGTCTGCGTGAGTGCTCGTATAAATGCGCCCGCCGTCGCGCTCAATTGCCCGGGCCAGTCCGGTCAAGTATTTCAACGGATGAAACTGGCCCTGATGCGGGAAGTGTAAACACGGTCCAGTATCGAAGCTCTCCAATGGCGCGCGATCTAATCTCCTGACTTGAGTAAGGCCGGCACGATGCGCGGCAGGCAGTTCGTCGTCCAGCACTTTCACCTTTCCGTTGGTTGGCAGAAACAGGTAACCATCGAGACGTTCAAACTCGCAATCAATTTCTTCCGCGCGCACAATCTCTTCCACGCGATCGATTGCGGCAGTATGACTTTGACCCGCGAGGCGTGATCCTTCTTCCCCAAACAATCTCTCCAATTCATAAAATCGATCGTCAAGCGCGTTCGTTAAGTGCGCAGTCGTGCGTGCTGTCATGCCTCCGCCGATTGGTCCATCGTCCAAAACGATTACGGCTTTGCCCGCGCGCGCGAGCAAGTACGCCGTCGTCAATCCCGCGATGCCTGCGCCGATGATGCAGACGTGGGCACTTGTGTTTTTGGTCAGCGGCGCTTCTGCCGGCGTGCCCGCAGTGGCGGCCCAAACTGAAAGCGTCGTCCCGGACGTCGGTTTCATCGAGATTCCCTCGGCTTCGGCTATTAACATAGTGCGTTGAATGTAGCGACTTATATGCCAGCGCGACGCCGATGTTCGGCGAACGCAATCGATGAAACAGCTTTGAAACCGTCTTGAATTCCGACAATGGACCACCGGATCGATACAACGCAGCGAAACAAATTCGGGCCCTTTCAATTTAGATCATGAAATCTGCTGATACGACGGTGGCATGAAGATTGAAACCTATCGGTGAGAGACCACAACGTTCATCGATCCCTCAGCGAGATAGAAAAGAATTGAACCCTAAGCAGGCTGTGTATCACTAGTCACATGTCATTGAAGCTAAAGAAACTAAGCGAACAAACAATCGTAATTACCGGCGCGACGAGCGGCATCGGCTTGGTTACGGCGCGGTTGGCTGCGAAGCGCCGCGCCAAACTGATGCTGGTCGCGCGTTCGGAAAGTTCTTTGCAAAGACTTGCCGAGGAGATTCGCGGCCAACATGGAAACGCTGAATACGTCTGCGCGGACGTGGCCGATCACAACCTGGTCCAACGCGTGGCTGAAAAGGCGATCGAAAAATTTGGCGGCTTTGACACGTGGGTGAACAATGCCGGCGTTTCCATCTATGGGAAAATCGAAGATGTGTCGCTCGCGGACCAGCGCAAGCTGTTCGAGACAAATTACTGGGGCGTGGTTCACGGATCGCTGGTTGCCGCCGGACATCTGAAGACTAAAGGCGGAGCGATCATCAACGTCGGCAGTGCCCTTTCCGATCGCGCACTGCCATTACAAGGCACCTACTGCGCGTCAAAACATGCGATTAAGGCCTTCACTGATGCGTTACGCATGGAACTGGAGCATGACGGTGCGCCGGTTTCGATTACGCTAATCAAACCGTCATCGATTGACACGCCATATCGCCGGCACGCGAAAAATTTTCTCCCGGCTGAGCCCAAAAATCCTGCCCCTGTCTATGCTCCTGATCCGGTAGCTGACGCCATCCTTTACGCAGCCGAACATCCCGTCCGCGATCTCTACGTCGGCGCTGCAGGTTGGGCGTTGTCCACGGCGGCATTCGTGGCGCCGCGGCTCGTCGATAAGGCGATGGAACACTTGATGTTCGAAGCGCAACAATTTGATCGCCCCAGCACTTCGCCGCATACGGGCTTGGACCAGCCGTCGAGTTCACTGCGGGAACGCGGAGGTTACGACGGGCACGTGGCAAGGACGAGTCTCATGACAAGAGCTACGACCCATCCCGTTCTTAGCTGGGGACTGATAGCTGCCGGAATAGGCCTCGGTTACGCGTTCAAACGTCACTTGCGATCGCGCACTAAGCATCACGCGAACTAAGTCGCCGGCACCGCCGGGCGCGGAGTTGCCGGCGCGAGTTCGGGCGCCGCCGCACGTGGCGCAAACTTTTCGCTCCAACGAATCTTGCCCGTGGCCTGCATCACGACAAACAGCGTCGTAATCGAGCCAATCGTGATCGCCAGTCCGGTGAAACCTTTGAGAAAGAACGCGTAAGAGAATGCCACCAGATAAATGAACTGGGCCAACGCCGCTTCGCGCGTGGCGAAGCGCGTACCCACCACCAGCCGCAGATATGAAATGACCAGAAAGATCGACACTGCCGAACAGATGACAAAAGCCAGATGGATCGAAACGTGATCGACGAGATATGCGAGCAGCAGATGGAAAGAGAAAAACGCCGCCGCCAAAAAGAAATAGTTCATGGGGTGCAGTTCAATCCCGCGCATCGTGGTGATGATCAGCATTAAAAAGAAAAAGAAGAACAGCGACACCGGGGCAAAGAAACTTATGCGGCCGGCGAGCGGACCTGGCTGCAGCTTTTCGGGCATGGTCATCGCGATTTGATAACCCGAAACCAGGTTCTTGAAATTCCATTCGAGCTCCCAGCCATTCGCCGTCTCAATTTTGTTGGTGGGTGACAAGGTGTTGTCGGGAAAATCAATGTCTTTAAAATTCGTGGTCATCTTCAACCCGAACTCGCGGACTTGGGCTACTTCACCGGTCGCGCGCCCATCGTTTTTTTGGCCGGCAAAGTTGTAGCGCCAATCGTTCAAGCCCTGCGACTTGTAGGCGACCTTGAGCAGCGCCGTGCTATTCGCCTTCACAGCCACAGTTCCGCTGGCGCTGTTCTTGCCATTCGTCAAAGGGATGGCCACGCCGTCCACGGTAAAAACTAAATCGTCGTAAATTGCCTGCGCCGTCGGAAAGTCGAGACGGAAGATCACATTCTGATCCTTGTCGCTGGTGTTGCGGAATGAGTAAGCGGCGTCGAAGCCAACTTTGTAGGTGCTGTACCAGAGCAAACCTTTTTGGCGGTGCTCGAGATTCAGATCGACGTTGATTTGACTGCTTTCAAGCGGCAGTTGAGTTGAAACGCTCTCTTGCGTGACGGTTTCGATCATCTTGCCGTCCACTGTCTTGATTTCTTTTTTCGGCACTTGCTGCTCAAAGAATGCCTGCGGCGGCGACTGGCTCTGCGGCGCACCCCAGGTTGACTCAACACGGCCAGCCGAAGAGCTGTCGGAATCGTATGTGCGCTGAAAAATCGTGGCGCCGAGAATGGCCCAGGCAACAGCAGTGCACAAAAAGATGAAAGTAATGGCAGCAATGCGCTTGATCATGGATGTATTCCTTGGTGCGGTGCACACAGTCTTTGGATAGTAATTGATTGGATTAAACATGGCTCGTTAAGTTAGCGATATTCTGGGTTCACCCTCGGCGGTTGGCCATGAGGGTTGCCACACTGTACGTTCGTGCGGAGACTCAGTTGCCTTAGACACAACCGGACTGAACTTCGTTCCAGCTTTTCGCACGGGCGAAAGGATCGCCTCGAGTAGTGGCCGCATCTGCGACAATTGCTTGAGCGAATCACTAAATCCCATGCGCTTTCGAATTTCTTCCAGCCCGTGCTGTAAACAAAATGTCAACGCCGGCAGTATCAGCTTTACGCGCTTAATCGGTCTCGAAGGTTTAGTCACGTCTAACCTCAAAGTTGAAAACTCGTCTTCCCATGCAGGAGGCTATTCTCGTGACCAATGATGAGATGCGTCTCCCAGGCGTCTTCATTAAGCAGAAGCTTCGTGGGTTTCGCCTCTGTCGGAAGATCGAATGCGATTTCGGTCGTGTACGATTCTCCGGGACGCAGTGGTGTCATCAGCGCCGTCCCTGATTGCGTCGCCGGTTGATAGCGGCGGCCGTTTTGATCGATTAAGGTAAGAGCGCGGCTGTTTGGATACAGAAAACCATTGCCGCGCATCGGCCCGATCGTCGTTTCATCGAAACGGGTCTTGATGGTAATCACGGTGAATTGACCGTGCGCGGTGAGCGCGTTTGCTTCTGCACCAATTGTTTTAGTTTGGCGAGTGTCCACAATTGAATAAGCCAGGTGACAATCCAATTCACAGAAGTGTTTTTCTTCGCCGCGCGCGAGTAACTTGTCGTGACTCACCGCGGAAAACACGAGCATCCCGCCCAGATACAAAACCGCCACGATGAGCATCAGCGCCAACGCGATCGTGGCGCGTCGCGTCTTTCTCACAATCAACGACTGCACCAGCAGAATCGCGATGATGAACAGCAGCAATGCGGTGCCTAGCAGAGCCAGCGCGCCGATTGGCGCCGCCAAATTGACGTTAGTAAACATTGCACCACTCTTAACTAGCTCGCAGAGTACTTTGATGCACAAAGCCTCTGCGGAAAAATTTTTATCCGTTCCTCATGCGGCCAATTAACGCTTCCATATGATCAAGATACCGCTCGAGCGCGCGCCGTCCCGCCGCTGTTAATTTGTACTCGGTCTTGGGGGTGCGGCCTTCGAACGACTTCGAACAACTAACGTAGCCGGCATCTTCCAGCTTACGCGCGTGCACGCTTAGGTTTCCGTCGGTGGTCTTCACCAGATGCTTTAGTTCGTTGAAGGTGAGCGATTCGTTCGCGGCCAAAGCGCTGATAATTCCCAAACGCAGCCGCTCGTGAATCATGCGATCAATCTCGTGCGCAGTCTCTGGTGCGCCGCCATGAACGCCCCGCAGCTTTTGTTTTGCGGACTGTGTCCTGTGTGCTTCGCGCTTCAGCGCCGCTTGTTTAGCCACCGTATCTCCTGGCGATGATTGTG
>DASQYL010000439.1:0-3271 GCA_035639235.1 Pyrinomonadaceae bacterium
CAACCTATTTGGTCTCTCCGCTGACTCCAAGCGAATCACTGACGGTCATGATTCCTTACCGCAAAAAGCAATAGCCAGAAGGCGGTTGTGACAATTGCAATGCCCATGAGCGGAAAACAGATGTACTGGAATAACGTGCGCTGTTCCGGAAAAATCAAACTTAGGCGACCAGCGCGCGCCGCTCCCAGTTATCAGTTCGAACGGCGGTTCACTGCTGTTCGTCGCCACAATCCAAGTGGCGCCGTCGTATCCGGTGCCCTCTTTATTCGGACCATGCGATAGAACGTAACTTCAGAACCGTCCGGAGATATCTGCGGGTCACCGATCCAGACGAAGTCAAATAGGTCTTTCTCGCTTATAGGCCGCTTCGTCGTCTGAGATCGCACCGCGAGAAGTACCTGCGGACCTGCGACCGAAAGAGAGAGACTTAGGATTAGAATCCTGACAGCTATGCGTCTCGTATTCATTTATCTAAGTTACGCAAATTCAATTTTGGCTCGTGCTACAACTTCTTCTAACTGGCCTGGTTCAGCCCCTTGGAAGCCGAAATTTCGTAATCCACTAATCTTCTGAAAAGTTCAGGCATCACGGCGAAAGTATCCCGGAGAATGATTGAGTCGCGATCGATAGCTCGATCAATTGCGAGAATTCCGTCGAGATGATCGATCTCGTGCTGAAGCAATTCAGACATCGCGATGTCGAGCCGATTCCAGTCGTGGTGGTGACCGCTTTCATCCTGAAAATGAACGGAGATCGAGCGGTTTCGCTCGAGCCGGACCAGCAGCGAAGGAAAGCTCATGCAGTCGTCCCACATCGTAAAATGCTCTTTACTTGCCCAGGTGATTTCAGGATTAACGATGAAATGACCTTCGCCGTTGAGGTGCATCGCAATCAAACGCTTCCCGCAACTAATCTGAGGCGCAGAGATGGCCCGGCCAAAATTGTTTCGCTTGCGAAACTCCAAGAGCGTTGCATAGAGTTGTTCTCGCTCTCTCCTAAAAGTTAATTCATCAAACAATTCTACAGGCGAAGCCACTACACGCAGAGCGGGATTGCCCAGCAAGAGAATGTCGACCGCTTTAGAAACCATCTTCTTTCGTGACTGTCGATGGAACTGCAAAGTCGGGTTACAACGATCAATGAATCAACGGTCGAATGCCGTCAACGATTGTCTGTGAGCCATCATTGTAGCCAAATGTTTTAGCCAGCACTCCTTTTTGATCGAGCAGATACAAATCAGTCGAGTGATTGATGTGATAGCCGGCCGCGGAGTCTGACTGCTCGATTTCGTATTTGGCGCCATACTGTTTGACGACCGCGTCAATTTCTTCTTTCGATCCGGTCAACCCAATCGAAGGCATATGAAAGTAGGCCAGATACTGTTTCAAAACCTGGGCCTTATCGCGCTGAGGATCGACGCTGACAAAGACTGTGACTAACCGACCGCCATCTTTGCCAAGCATCTTATAGACGCTGGATAACTTGGCCATCGTCGTAGGACAAGCGTCGGGACAGTGTGTATAACCAAAGAACAAGAACACTATTCTTCCCCGTAATTGTGACAGATGAAAGGGCTGATTGTTTTGATCGGTCAACGCAAAGTCATCCGCCGCGTTTGCTTGCATCAGTGCATCATGCGTGCGGCCGATCGCACTTATCACGCAAAGAACCATGCCAAGAACAATGGCGAGCTTGATTTTCATGTCTACTAACCCTCCTTGATCATCGCACTGCGCAGCTTTACCGGAACCTTAACGTTTTTCCGTAAGCCGTCGCTGAATGTCAGGGCGATGGAGACCATGTCTCCTTCTTTCAATTCCCTGGTCAAGCCAATCACCATCAAGTGATAACCACCCGGCTTTAGCTCGACTGATCCGCCCGCCGGAATATTTATCGAGTCGACCCGGCGCATCTTCATGATTCCGTCCGTCAATTCCATCTTGTGTAACTCTGTCGTTTGAGCGATGGGCGTGCTGGCGGATTGTAGCGTGATGTCCGCGTGGCCGTGATTTTCGATCACCATATAGGCCGCGGTTATTTTTTGAGACGGTGGTCCTTCCTGAATCCATCCATTGCGAATTGCAACTTCGTCGATAGATGGCATCGACTTAGCGTATTGCGAAACGCTCTCCCAGGTTACGGTCATCGCCGGCGAAACGAGCCAGTTTGGCGTTGATAATATCGCCGCTAATAAAACGTAAGTGATGTTAACCATGGAATCTTTCCCTGTTCTGAAGAGAGATTCGTGAATTCAATGAGGCAGTGCTTGCAAAGCTGTCGCTATACCTAATCCGAGATAGACACTTCCCGCGACATAACTTAGAGAGCTGACAACCCCGGGATTGTGTCCCAGCCATTTGCCCACACGGCCGGCGAGTAATGCGTAAACGGAATCGCTGGTGGTGCCCAGAACGGCCAGAATCACTCCTAACAAGACGACTTGCAGAGCAACCCCGCGGATTGACGTGTTAACGAATTGCGGCAAGAACGCCAGAAAGAACAAAGCTGTTTTGGGGTTGAGCAGATTCACGAGAAACCCCTGATAGAAAATCAATTTGAACTTCGTTTGCTGAACTTCCGGAGTCAGTTTGGCCTTACGATTTCCGGCAAAAGTTTTCACTCCCATCCAGATCAGATAAGTCACCCCAGCATACTTAATGATCGCAAAGAGCCTGCCCGACGAAAGCAGCAAAGCCGACAAACCTAGCGCCGCTGCTGCCACATGCGTCAAAGTTGCGAGCAGTATTCCGGCGCAGGAAGCGAGTCCGGCGCCGTACCCACCCTGAACGCTCCGCGCGATAATATAGAGAGTGTTTGGCCCGGGCGTCACCACCAGCAACAATGTTATGGGGATGAAAATAGACAGTTTCGACCAGTCCAACATTTTCAACTTCACCAAAAAAAACTCCTGGGCCAACGCCGGGCGAGATAAGCGTCGATTCCCCACACCCGGCCGGCAGCGCCCAATAGACAGACGAGCGCGCTAAAAAATACCGCGGCATCTTCACTATCGGGCGACCAAAACAACCGTCCCTTCGCAAACAGGAAGTTGAGAAATAAAAACATTGCGATGGCTGAACCCAGGCGTGTTCCCAAGCCCAAAAGGAGCGACAAGCCGGCGGCCAGTTCTCCGGCGATTACCAGGTAACCAAAGATCGTCGCATGTGGAATGACCAGGTGTTGAAGAAAGTATCTATAGGGCCCCGAAGCGTTGCGCATTGAATACCCTTGAAGAAATCCCAACATCTCAACTGAGAATGGCTCGGTGCGA
>DASQYL010000440.1:0-5029 GCA_035639235.1 Pyrinomonadaceae bacterium
CTGGCGGGGAGCAGTTGATCTTCTCCGATAGCGCGACGCTGCAAATGACTGAAGAAGATCGTTATCTTGGAAAACGAAGAATATGCCAGGAGCAACCGCCAGACATTGAACACCAAGAACATGATTTATCCAATCGCGAAGTTCATGCTGCTCATAAAACTTCTGAAAGGTGCCGCGACTGGTTAGATAACCGTCGGCAAAATGATTCGGCGATAACCCATTCCTTATTTCGATAGAGAGCCTAGCAGAGACGATCAGAAGTTTTTTCGTTAGAAACCATGCTTGGCGTAACGCGTTCTCGCGTTCAATGGGATCTTCTATTACATTGATGACGTATCCGAGGTTAACCACATCGCTTGGGATATGCTCTTGATGCGGGCGATGAGTGGGGTCCCAACCTCTCGAAGCTATTTCTCGCTGACTTAGATATCCGATGTCGTCCCCTAATCCACATCCGTAATCAAAGAACGTCGTCTGCGGCGCCAGTAATCCATGTTCTAAGGCTAAACGAACTGGGCGAGACATCTCTAATCGTCGAATCGCGGTTTTCTGACGCGAAATGGGGTTTTGAGCGTTCACACTCACGTCTGTCCAAGCCGAATGCTTTATGCGGCTAATGAGACCGTAATGTTAAGTCAGGAATGCGAATCCCGCCAGAATTGACGTAAATTCAGATGCGTGAAGCCCTCACGTTTTGGAGAATCTATTGCTCTCGCAAAAGCTTGGCCAGTTGGTAAGTTGGCTACCTCGCCGACAAGCGCACGTGCCCGTTGCGCGGTGATGCCGAGTGCGCTTTGAAGAAACTTGTTGGCCGAGGCACTCGACTGAAGTACAAATACAAACTCCAAGAGTTCCGTAAAATCAAACTCATCCTGATTGTAATCATCGGGTGATTGCGACAACAAAAAGACCGAAGCACCCTTGCTTCTAATTTCTCGAATGAGTTTCTGCAGAACTCGGTTCCGTTTCTTGTCCCTTAGATAATGATGTGCCTCATCTATGACAATAATTGTGCGCATTGCACGGGCTCCATCAACCACCTCCGAGTCTGGCATTGCCATGAGTTCCCGGTGCATGGCGTTCAGGAAAAAGCAAACGGTAAGTTCTCTAAGTACAGTTAATTCATGCAAATCGATAATGACTGTCTTATCCGTCAAACTTTGCCAAAGTTCCTTGGCGTTCGCGCGCGCGAAGATTTGGAAATCGGTAAGCTGGCGCATGACTTCGCTAAGTGTGTCCGGTTTTCTACCGTCATTAAAATATGCGTATTCAGTTTCTTGTCTAACTCTGTAGAAATCGGGGAATGGCGGACTCTCACCTCGACTGGCTTCGAACGCGAGAAGAATTGATTGATAGAGAATCTGTCCTTGGACAGCACCCAGATTTCTCTCAACATCGCGCACGGTATCTGAAAATTCTTGCGCCGCCATTTTGATCCCCATTTCGCTGTCCACGTTCACGCGACTAAACGGATTCAGAGGCAGGCTTTCATTCGGGAGTTTTATGACACGAGAGCGCGTTGCTTTCACGAACTTCTCATCGTCGGCCACATCGCCTTTCGCATAGTCGAAGAATATGAAGTTGACGCCGTAATCCGAGTTCTTGCGAATCTGAGTGAGCACATCCTTTACGAACTGCGTCTTACCGCTACCCGGCTTGCCGGCAACTGCCAAGTAATTGTTTGTGCGACGATTGAATTCAACCGTGACAGCCTGATCGCTCTTAGCGTCCTTGCCGAGTTCAACTGCTAAAACTTTGGTATAGCCTGGCACGACTTCCGGCGTTGGTTGCGCTTGGATATTACGTTGTTCTAGCCCAAGTTGGGTTAGTTCAATTAAGTAGTCAACGTAATCATCTGGGGTCTTGAAAGATGAGCAGTCCTGTTTAATCAGTTCAAAGCCGTGATCGATGTGTGCCTTTAGAATTTGCAGGAATTCATCATCATTTGAGATTTGTCCTTGTCTTTGAAAGATCAGTGCGCGAAAGAGCGGCGAGTAATCAGTCCCTCCACCGCTGAATATTTGTTGGGTATCGATCGCGCGACCATCAGAAACATAGGCGGTCGGATTTGGGACGTCACCCGATAACAAAGATCGGCCAATGGCGATTCTTATGGGAACGTAATTCACACGAACATCCCAGACACGCTTGAGAGTGTCGATCAGATCCCAAGACGACTGTGCAGGCCGAATGTCAGGCATTCATCATTAACCCTCTGAGGTCGTTGTATAAATCAGTTTCGCCTTTGCCGGCGGGTGCGTATCTACCTTCCGGAGCGAAGCGTAAGTCGATGTTCCCAACAGCCCGTTGAAAGTGTTCGACAAAAAACTCTCGACTGAAGTTTTTCTCGGCCTCACCTTTGGGGTACAGATCGTCTCTCAGCAGCCTCATAAGAGCACCATAGCCAATGGTTTTACTAATCGGATTCTCTAGATCGGCCCACTCTAAAACGAACGTATCTCTAATCGCACTGAAGTAGTTGTCGACAATACGAATTATGGTTACATCATCGCCGTCTACGAAGTACTTACGGAAGATCAAACCCCGACTAACTGCGTCGGCTGGAAGTTCGAGTGTTCTGTCCTCCAGTAATAGGTTCCTATCGCGATCTGGATTAGCACTTATAGCGGGAAGCAGGTATTTAATAAACGCCGCTTGTGTTAAAGGTGCTTTGTATAATGCTTCTCCGCCATTAACCTTGGGATTCTTACCTAGCAGTTTAATTCGTCTGTAAAACGGCGATGTCTCGTTCGCATTCAAGCTCTTTGCGATTGTATGACAGGTCTTCTGAGGACTCCGTTTCGTTGTAAGCTCAAACAGATCGTATACAAGTGACTTGCTAACCTTGGTCTGTTTCAGGTTTATAACTGAGAAGATCAGCGCTTGATCTTCAATATCCATATCCACGAAGATTGATACGACTAAGTCGAATCCCTGCGGCTGCGTTTCCTCTAAGCCTTTCAATCTGTGTTGTCCATCGATTATTTTCGCAACTTCTTCGCCGATTCTTATCGTAAGCGAATTGTCAGTCTGTTCAATTATATTCTCTGAATCGATTGCGATAATTATTGAGTTTGGAAATGTTGCGTCCACCGAACCAATGTATTCTCGTATTTCCTTAATGCGCTCTTTGCTTATAGGACGATTAATCCCGGAATATACCTCGACTTCTCGCTCAACAAGACGGCGAATATCTGAATACGCGATTCGTGTCAGCGTCGCCGCAGGTATTACCCCGACAAAGAACTCCCCAATGGGCTGGTTTGCAAAAGAGCCATTAATCGTCACCGAATGGTTTGCTTGAACTTCGACTTCATCGATCATCAGAGTCGCGCTCCATCTTTCGTCTTGGTAAGTCCTTTCGCTTCGTCTGTCACTTCGGCGATTTCCTCGACCTGTTCGCGCCTGAAATCATATTTGTCAATGGTCAAACGCATGACGTACAGGACCAGGGATGCAATTACTCCCAGCGTAAACATAAAGACAGACAGCAAGAAAACTCGATGTGCGTCAACCGCTGACTTTCCGTCGAACGGAGGGATTGCGACAATCGCGCCGGTTGCGGAGGAACCGATTACAATGACCGTTACGACAAACAGGACAAGGCGCTTGGTATTACGGAAATGTGGATCCCTAATCTCTGCAAAGACTGCCATTGATGACGCACATAGCGTTGTTACAAAGATCATCACTTCACCCTTGTAAACTTTTTCCATCGGTCCTGGAATGCTGGCCGCCATATAGTGAAGCAGCCAAGCCATCCAAAACGTCATGAGCCCAAGGCCAACGTTATAGCCAACCCAAAGAATTACGTCCCAATAATTGGATTTGAGCATGGCAAATGAATCTTTGACGGTTACACTCGGCATAATGGGCCTCCACTATTCGTGAAAATAACCAGGTTTTATTGTTGAGCGACGCTCAGCATCATCATGGTCGATTAAGTACGTTTGTTTAATAAAAGGACGCAATAACTTCACATATTTCTGGTCTACTTCTTCATCTGTGGAAAGCACGATCACTTGCTCGCTCGCTCGCGGAAAGTATTGAGTCGCTATGTTTGTTCGATGCTCACTGTCCAAACGCGCAAATGGGGTGTCGATCATAATCGGCAACTCCACGTTTGAAGCTTGAGCTAGCCCCCACAACAAAGAAATAGCAAATATCTGTTTCTCGCCGGCTGAAAGACTTCTTTTTTCCCGCACGCGTCCGCGTGGATCGTGGAGCGTGATGTCAAAGATCGCCGGGTCAATTTTTACTTCGCCAACGAAGTCCTTTTTACGCGCGAGTTGCTTGTACATTTCGGTTGTTAATCTCTCAAGCTCATTCAGTTTTCGATCCTGGAGAGCTTTCTCGTAAACCTCAATCGTGGCTTGCACTTTCCTAGCAAGCGCAACACGATTCCGGCTCTCTTCAGCTTCTTTGAGCCTCTGCTTCAAATGGACCATTCGCTCTTGAGCGGTCTTTAGGTCGCGTTCATGTCGGGTGTACTCATCAGACAATCGTCCTAAATCACGATTTAATTCCTGCTTGCTTTGTTCGTTGCGCTTCCGCTTATCAAAAAGACTACTGATGTGGGACTCGTCTTCCGGCAAATTACGCAACTCACGATTTAGTTCTTGAATACGCTTTGAAGTTCGCTCCCGCGTTTTGAGAAGTTCGCGGAGTGAGAAGAGCGCGTGAGTCGAAACTGTCTCAATGGTGTTAAGGATGAACCGTTCTTCGCGCGGAGATAGCTCATGAAGGACAAAATCCGCCGAATCATTGGGTTTTGGAATAAACAGTGATTCCCATTCGTCCGTTAACCGTTGCGCGTAGAATGTTCGCTGCTTCGGTGTGATGTCGGGCGTTGGGCGCGGACTTCTTTCGTCAAAAAATACGCGTTGAACTATTTTCTCGAGTTGCGGATGAACGCGCGTCTTTGAAGCTTCCCACTGTCGCAGTTTATCCTCGGCTTCGAGTCGAAGTTTCAGCTCATCACAAATTCTACCGGCAATAGCGAAAGGCAAAAGCTCACCCGCAACTTTCA
>DASQYL010000441.1:0-4557 GCA_035639235.1 Pyrinomonadaceae bacterium
CCCGCCTGTGTCAGATCGTCGAGGGATTGCGGCAGTTTGCCTTTATCCGCGGCGTACTGATCGATGAGCGAACGCATTTTGAATAAATCGTCCTTCAAAACGGTTTCGCGCGCGTGCATGATCGTCTTGTGATACTGCGGCAGCGCGACCGCGGCAAGAATGATGATGATCGAAATAACGATCATCAATTCGAGCATGGTAAAGCCCGATGAAGTAAGCAGTGAGCGGCGAGCAGTGCGCAGTCTTGTTAGCATGGTTCGCAAAATCCTAGACACACAAGTTACACGATGCCAACCGAACTGCTTACTGCTTACTGCTTTCTGCTTACTGCACTTACCAGTCACTGTATTTCTCTCCGTTCAAGGCCGTCCCCGTAGATATCGAATGCACATCGAAAACGTTTTCCCCGCCGCCGCTACCGCACTTTGTATCGGGCGTGTCATACGATGACGTGAAACACCAGTCCGGCTTGCCGGTCATGGGATCGACGGGAATCCGCCGCAGATAAACTTTAATCTTGGGCACTTGCGAATTTTGCGTAGCGGCCTGAGTTGCCGTGACATTTAGATTGCCCCGCTGCCCGAGTCCCCCGGCGGCGACGATTGGCAGGACATTCACGCCCTTAACCATCGTGTCCAAATCGGGCGGAAAACGATCGGGATTATCAGCCGTGAAAATCTCCTGATCGGTGATAGCGACGCGAACACGAGGATCGCTGAACGGGTTTGGGCCTTGAGTTCCGCCGGTTCCACCATTGCCAGTACCAGTGCCGCCCGTGCCGCGTCCTCCAGAAGCACCGCCGGTGGTGCCCGTTGTTCCGCCCTGCTGCTGATTCGCCTGCATCTGTGCGCCGGCCAATGCTTCGCGATGAAACTGATCGATCGCTTCGCGCATTTCGCGCAGCGACTCACGCAGTTCCTGTTCTTTCTGCCGCTGAACTGAAACCCGGGCCAGCGGCACGATGCCGAGCGTGAGAATCGCGAGCACCGCCACGGTGATTACGAGTTCGATGAGAGTAAAGCCTGACGGGGAGACAGGGAGACAGGGAGACAGGGAGACTTTCATTTCTCCCACTCTCCCACTCTCCGCATCTCCCCGTCTCAATCTCATTACTTCACCTCTCCCCGTCTCAATCTCATTACTTCACCGTCAGTTTCGCCGGTTCGATCTGCAGCAGCAACGGCCGGCCGTCGCTCGCGACAACGTGCACGTTCGAAAGATCGAAGGTCAGCGTGCCATCGCCTGCGGCTAACGCTTCGACGTCGATATTAATCAGAGCGCCGTCGGCGGTCACTGTCGATCCGGCGGCAGGCGCAATCGATATCAACACCATGCCGTGCTCGTCCACTGATTGCGTCAGCGTCGGAGCGTTCTTCACGTTCGCAAACAGGTCGCCCATCGAAATCGAGTCAATCTTTAGAACCTTCGGATCGAATCGCAGCGTCATCAAGGCCATTCCCAAAGGCGCATCGGACTTGACTCGGACTTGCAATTGTTGCTTGTCGCCGATTTTCAATTCCGTCTTTTCCGGCGTCAGGCTAACTTCCATTACCGCCGGCTTTGCCTCAGATGCACTGGCGGTGTTAACGCTCAAATCCGGCTTGGGCGCGACGTCCGCAATCGGCACGACCGCCGAATCCTGCTTGGCAGTGAGACCCGTCGTCGAGACATTCGTCGGTGCCGACACGACATTTTTCAACGCGCTCGCAACGTCAACGGTCTGCTTGACCGGCGCCTCAGTTGCCGCCGCCGATGCTGATTTCGGCTGGGGCATCGACGCATCGCTCTGTAACGCAGCCGTCACACGATTGCCGTCGCCATTTGCCGGCGTTTGCGAAGCCGAGACGTTTTGCGACTGTGCCGGTGTATTAGTGGCGGCATTAGCCGGCACAATTTGCGACTCAACTACTTTCGTCTGAGCTAGCGCGTCGCTTTTCACGCCCGCCTGATAAGTAACCGATTGATCCGGCAGTCGAATCTCGGCGTCCTTAGGTAACCTGCGCGCCGCCGCAATTTGCTCTTCGCGTTCAGTTTCTCGCAGCATGGCTTCCAGCGAACCGGTCGTCGGCGCTTGCAAGGTGCCGCTGGGCCGCATCTCCTCGTCGCGCGGTGTTAATGCCGGCGCTCTCAACACGCGCGGAGTCACGGCGATGACAATGTCCACCCGGCGATTATCTTTCGTCGGCGAAGTAAACAGTCTTCCCAGAATTGGAAGTCCGCTCAGAACCGGCAAGCCGGCGCGGCCGTTGGACTGCACATCGGTGGAAACATTGGCCAGCATCATGGTGCGATTGTTTTGCACGCGCGCAGTGCCGGAGATAGTGCGCTCCGTGAAAGTCGGCGTTAGCGTGTTCGCGCCGGTCACGTCCTTCGACTCGATATTCATTTTCACCTGCACATCGAGATTCGGAAATACGATGGGCTGGAACTTCAAAGTCAGTCCCGTCGGCTCGTAATTGATGACTGGAAAGCCACCGCTGCCGAATGGTTGCTGAGCGGTCGGCGTCGTGGCTGTAGTCTGCACGCCGAAAGGATAAGCCTGCGCTGTTTGCACAGGCACGCGCTGTCCGATACGAGCGCTCGACTCTTCGTTGTTGAATGCGTGGATTTGGGTCGAGGCCAACAGTCTTGAATTGTTCTTACTCTGAAATGCGTTTAATACCGATGGCGGAATCACCAGGGCCGCCGCAGCGCCCGTGGGCACCGCGCCCACTACACTGGCTAGATTGATGCCGCGTTGCGTCCCGTTGACGACGCCATTATTCGTTAGGACCGACAGGCCCGGCGATCCACCCAGGGTGAATCCGCTCGCGGTTCCAAGCTGGTTTCCCAACTGCAGCAAATCGCTGTGATTCACTTCATAGATATCGATATCCATGACGACTTCCGCGCGATCTTTATCCAGGCTCTGGAGCAGTTCGCCGATCAAGTTCACGTTCTCGGCCGTGTCGCGGACTGTCAGACTGTTCGTGTCTTTGTCGGGCACGACGATTGGCTGCGGCCGGCCTACAGAGGGCGGCAGCGCCTGAGCAATCAGTTGTTTGATTTTGTCGGGATCTGAATTCGCAATAAAAAATGTGCGCACCACGAGCTGTTGATACTGCGGACGGCGCGCCTGATCGGCGACCAGAATCGTTCGCTTGTCCAACTTCTGAAAGAAAAGTCCTTCCTGCAGAAACAGAAAATCCAGCGCGCGAGCTGAAGTCACATCGCGTAAATTCAGATCGACCGGCCGAGGTTGTGCGAAGGTCTGTCGATCGAACATTACGTTCAGGTTCAGGTCCGATGCCAACGACTTAATGACTTGCCTAATATCAACGCCATTGAAGGTGATGTTTCTGACCGCTTCCGGCTTGGGTTGAAATTCCGGTTCCTGCGAACGCGTGGAAGGTTGCGCCGGCGTGCCGCCGCCAAGCGCATCCGGACTCGCCGCACCGTCGTTGGTCGTCACTGACGCTGTGTTTCCTTCTTTCACCTGCTCAAGCCGCAGCATCCGCTCCATTTCGGAAGTTGCCAATTGATTCACCGGATCGTATCCAAACGCCTGGCGAAACGCGTTGTATGCTCCAACGTAATCGCGCTGCTCGGCGAGCGAACGTCCCTGTTGCATGAACATCTGCGATGCGTTAAAAACAGCCCGCCGATAGTGCAACTGGTAATCGATGTTCGCGGGATCTTCAGCCAGGGCCAGCGTGAACTCCTGCGCCGCCTTCTCCCACTGTTGGGTGCGCTCGAAATCGATGCCCTTGTTGTAATGGTCTTTCCCCTTCTTTGCGTACGCGCTCATGGGCAATGCCAACATGCAACCAACGATGGCGAGCGCCAGAATTGAGTGCCAACGATTCGTTTGTTTCATAACTAAAGCCTCTTCCGGAATTACGAGCGTTTGGTGAAAAGCTGACCGTTTGTGGGTCGCTTCTGTTTACACGCGAATGGTATGAACCAGTTCCGCAATACCAAAAAAACCTTTGCAGTCTAACACAAATAAGGCCGATTTACGGGGGACAGGAGACTGAGACAGGTTCGGGTTCCCCTTGTCGAGACAAATCGCTACTGCCTGCCGTTTAGATTCACTTCTTCGACAAAAGTTACCCTGTTAATTTCATGCAGCGTAGAAATTCCAAGAAAAACTTTTTTGAGCGCAGACTCGCGAAGACTGGTCAGCCCTTCCGCCTCCGCTGCCCGGCGCACTTCGGAGCCTGGGCGTCGTTCAACGATCATCTCGCGAATATTGTCGCTCAGATCGAGCAACTCATGAATCGCCGTCCGCCCGCGATAGCCGGTGTGGTTGCATGCATCGCATCCCACGTTCGCATAGAAAACGCGTCCGCGGTGATCCTCAGGCCGCAACCCGGACTCCGCCAGGTCGGTATCAGAGGGATGATATGCGCGCCGGCAGAGGTTGCAAAGCACGCGCACCAGGCGTTGGGCCAACACGCAATTCAAAGACGAAACAAAGTTGTAAGGTTCGACGCCCATGTTCAAAAAGCGGCCAATGACGTCGATGACATTATTCGCGTGGACCGTCGTGAACACCAGGTGGCCGGTCAGCGCCGA
>DASQYL010000442.1:0-7030 GCA_035639235.1 Pyrinomonadaceae bacterium
ATCGACGGCATTCAGAACCGGATCGATCCGGGGCCGCCGCTCGATAAGGACATTTATGATTTGTCGCCCGAAGAATTAAAGGATGTTCCCAGCTTGCCCGACTCGCTTGATGCTTCGTTGAGTGCGTTGGAAAACGATTACGACTTCCTGCTAAAAGGCGATGTGTTTTCGCAACGTTTGATCGATCGTTGGATCGAATACAAACGCGAGCGCGAAATCCAGCCGTTGCGTCTGCGACCACATCCGCTCGAGTTCGCAATGTATTACGACGTGTAAACTCTCAGTTACTCAGACGTTCGCGGGTCTTCAAATAGACAGCGACACTTAGGTGTTGCTGTCTATTTTTGTCGAGCCCTCTTGATTGTCGTCCGCGTAGCGGACGGCTGAAAATAGCCCAGCACTTTAGCTGGGTTTGAAGTAGAGAAGAATTGGCAAGCCCGCGAAGCGGGCGACAGACGTTGAATTACATACTCGTCTATCCGTCTGCCGCCCGCTTCGCGGGCTTTGAAATCAAAGAACTTATCACCGCCCCAGCACTAAAGTGCTGGGCTAGTCTCAAGTGTCGGCTACGCCGACATGAATCGCACGTTCCCTATGATACGCTTTCGAGGTCTCGCTAACACTCGCGGTTCGGCAATCGCGCCGCGTAATATATCGGAGTGACAGCGATTGCCGAGACAGTCGATAGATTGTTGCCCCAACTCCCCGATCCGCGCACGGCACAACTTTTATTCGATCGACTCATCTCTGAAAATGGATCTCTCGAGCGTACTTTTGAAAGCGATCTCGGATTGCTTTCAGATGTGCTCACGATCGCGGCGTGGAGCCCGCTGCTGGCCACGACGCTCGAGAACAATCCCCAATATGTCGCCTGGCTGCAACGCGAGCGGCGCGTAACGCGGGTGCGGACTCGTGAAGAATTGGGCGAATCGCTGGGGCGCTTTGCGCTGGTTAACTCGCAACTCAATCCGCATGTGATGTTGGCCCGCTTTCGCCGGCGCGAGTTGCTGCGAATCTATCTGCATGACATCAGACGCACGCACACGATTGTCGAAACGACCGACGAAATCTCAAGTCTCGCAGATTCGATTCTCGAATATGCCTTGAAGCTCTGCCGGCAAGAACTGGACAACCGGTACGGCGCGCCGCAAAGCATCGACACCCAGTCTCGAATTTCCGGCGCGGATTTCTGCATCGTGGCCCTTGGCAAGTTAGGATCGTGCGAATTGAATTATGCTTCAGACATCGATCTGATGTTTCTGTTTTCTGAGGATGGACGAACGGCTGTCGGCGGGTCACGCGGGCAAATCAGCAATCGTGAGTATTTTGGTAAACTCGCCCAGCGTTTGCTGCGATTAATTGCTGAATCGACCGGCGAAGGCGCGTCATATCGCATCGACGTGCGTCTGCGGCCACATGGACGGCACGGCGCTCTGGCGTGCTCGCTCGTAGAAACGCTCAGTTACTATGAAAGCACGGCGCAGGATTGGGAGTTGCAGGCATTGATTCGTTCGCGCGCCGCGGCCGGTTCGAAAGATCTTTTCGCACACTTCGTCGAATCAGTCGAACACCGGGTCTATCGGTCAGGCATCAGCGTCGCGGATGCGCTGGAGAACGTACGCACGGCGAAAAGTAAAATCGATATTCAACGAGAGCGCTCGCAAAAGGGATTCAACGTCAAGCTCGGCCACGGCGGCATTCGGGAAATCGAATTCATCGCACAAGCCTTGCAGTTGGCTTTCGGCGGCGACGATGCCTGGCTTCGCACCGCGCACACGCTGATCACGTTGGGCCGGCTGGCTGAGCGCGACCTAATCAGCGAACGCGAGCATTCACAACTGTCCGATGCCTATCGATTTCTGCGGACACTCGAACATCGTTTGCAGATGGAACACGGGCTGCAAACGCACACGCTGCCGAGCGAACCATCACGACGAGAACTGATCGCTAAACGGATGAACTTCGCGGGCGCCGAAGCGCTTGCGCAATTCGAAGCCGCATTAACGCTGCATACCGAAAATGTTCACGCGGTCTTCGCTCGTGTTTTTGGCGGGACCGTAACCGGCGGAATGCCCACGCCTCGTCCGGCGCTCGTAAGCGACACGCCGTTGGACCGCGTTTTCGAAGTTGCCGCGATGGCGGCGAGAGTTTTCACCGGTCATAGCCGGAACGAAGGTGACGAATATGCTGTGACGCGAACGTCCGAGTTATTCGAATTGGAGATCGCGGCGTGCGCGAACGTCCAACGTGCGCTATCGAGTTTGGAGCGGATTGCCTCGGCGTTCGACAAGGACATTGGAACGCAGCCCGTGAACGAGCACCGGCTCGCAACGCTGGTTCGATTAATCGGCGCTTCAGAGTTCTTTGCAGAAATTATTTCCGGCCGTCCTTCGTTAATTCACGCGTTGCCGGTGAGCGGACGCCCAACGGTTCCGCACGATTACGCGAAGGAGTTGACCGACGCGATCGTGGCTCAGAATTGCTTCGCGGACGAGTTGGCAGCGCTGCGATTGAAGTGGTCTGAGTTGCTGATCGAAATTGGCGCGCACGATGCGACAAATGCTTTGGATCGAGCCGAGGTGAATCGACTGCTGACCAAACTTGCGAGCGGCGCTGTTGACGCCGGTTTGCTGCTTGCAAAACGTGAATTTGAGCGTCACCACGAGGCGCTGTTGGAGAAACCCCGGGTGGCCATGCTCGGCCTGGGACGTTTGGGGAGTGGCGGCATGGATTACGGATCAGATCTCGATCTGATTGTCGTTTACGAGCCGGCGATGCCTAACCTCGTTAACGGCTTAACGCAGGAACAGGTGTATGCGCGCTTAATCGAATATTTCGTCAGCGCGCTGTCGAGCGTCACGCGTGAAGGAGTCTTGTATCGCGTCGATCTTCGTTTGCGGCCTGACGGTCAGAAGGGTCCGTTGGCGATCAGCTCCACAGCCTTTTTGAATTACATTGAAAAGCGTGCGTCGATTTGGGAATGGCTGGCGTACGTGAAATTGCGCGCCGCTGCCGGTGAGCTTGAATTCGGTCGCGAGATTGAGACCAAAGCGCGGGCGCGAATATACGAAGCCGCCGGCGCGATAGATGTGCATCAGCTCGCGGCGGAGACGCGCCGAGTGCGCGACCGTCTGCAGAAGGCGAAAGCACCGCGGCGGCACGCAGGCCTCAACATCAAGCACGGCATTGGCGGGATGCTCGACGTTTATTTTGCCGTGCGCTACTTGCAGTTGCGCGATAACGTACCCGATGATGGTGAAGATCGCACGACGCGCGGTATGCTCGAACGATTGCGCGACGCCGGCTCGATGGATAAGGAAGATTTTCAACGGATGTTTGCAGGTTATGGCTTGTTGAGATCGGTCGATCATCAACTGCGTTTGATTATTGGCCGCTCGGCTATTGTGCCATCTGCGGACGCACCGGCATTTGCCGATATCGCTTATCGACTCGGCTATCCAACTGCAGAACAGTTACACAACGATCTGATTGTGCAAATGAAACACATCCGACGTTCCTATGATTGTATTGTTTCCACTTGAGTGATCGAGATGGGTTCTGATAATCGATGTCCGCGTTGCGAAGGACGCTTACGAAGCTGGCAAGAGCTTACTGAGGAAGAGCAGCACATCGCGGGCCGTCTGCCGGCGGCGGCGGATTATTCACTGGAAGAACGAATGCGGCGGCATCGGTGGTGTTCGCGTTGCTGGTTCGAAGATACTGGCGAGACACCGACCTTGATTTGACTTCAAGAATCATCCGCAGATTACGCAGATTACGGGGGTTGAAATACGTTACTCAAAACCTGAAGGACCTGATTATCGGATCCGCGGATTAATCATATGACTGCTTACTGCTCACCACGCACTGCCAACTGATCGCATGTTTCGTGTCCGCTCATCATTCAAAGGCAAACTCGAAGTGAATGCGCCGTTGCAGTCAGTCAAGCGGTTCTTTTCGAACCTGACGAACTTCACTGAGATGCTCCCCGGAGTTGAGGCGATTCGCCGCGAGACGGGTGGCATCGCGCGCTGGACCATCGCTACCGAGACGCCGGTGGGCCATGTGCGATTTTCTTTTCCGGTGCGCGAGACCTCGCCGCATGCCGAGGTGATTGAATGGTCGCCGGCGCCCAACGAACGCGAGAACCTTTTGCGCTATTCAGTGAAGCTGAGAGAAAGCAATCAGGCGACAATCGTCGATGTTTCTCACCAGGTTGAGTTGCGCCGGAAGCGCGCGTGGGAGTTGCATCCCGGCGTAGGCTTGATGACAGAAGCGCGTCTGAGTAACGCCTTGCAGCGACGCATCAACGAAGCGATTGAAGATTTTCTGCAGCGCGTGAAAGAGAAACTGGAGGGAGAATTAGCCACAGATAAACACAGATCACACAGATAGGAATAAGAGAATTCTTATCTGTGCTGGTCCGTGTTCATCTGTGGCTGGTATTGAGAAGTGGAGAAATGAGCCACCGATGACAAAGATAAACGCAGATAAGAAACCTTCGATTCGGACCTGCTTGGTTTTATCTGTGCAAATCTGTGTGAATCTGTGGCTGATCCTATCTTCCGTAGCTAATCATATTCGCCAGCATGCGGTACGCGCCGGGAATGCCGCCACGCAGCTCGCGATACCAAACCATGCTCGTGTAGATATAATGTCCGCGTCCGTAGTCTGCGACGAGCAGGCCGCCCTTCAAAGGGTTCTCGCCCGGATCGTTTGTTTGCAGCAGCGCGTGAAACTGCGGGTCCCATTCGCGCGGATAATAGAGCCCACGCTCCTGAATCCAATCCTTGAAATCATCCTGATCCAGCTTGTTCGGACTATTCAGCAGCGGATGATCGGGTTCGATGAAAGTGATCGGAGCATTCTCATCCGTCACGCGTTCATTGCCCAGAATCAATTTGTAGGGCGCCAATTGCGGCCGATTGCGGCGTTCGTCAGGATTCCATTCATCCGACTTGTGATAGAACACGATCAGCGTCCCACCGTTGTTCGCATAATCAAGCAGCTTCTGATTGACGGCGATTAGCTCCGGCTTCGATTCATAGACGCGATTATCGACGACGACCGAAGTGAACTGCGACAAATCAGACGTCTTGACGTCATTGACGCTCAACTCTTTCGATTCAACCCCCAGCGCATTGAGCGCATTCGGCAAACTGAAATCGAAGCCGCGGATGTAACCGACGCGAAGGTTCGCCGCCACCCGAGCATTCGCTATTACGACCGGAACACTCAGTGCCGGCGTTCTCTTCAATTCAGCATTGTGCGAGAGGAACGTAATTCCACGCTGTGCCTTCGATAATTCGCATCCATCGATAATGAATACTGACTCGGTCTTCTCGTGCGGTCGAATCGCAATCTTGCGAGTGGCGCTGGGGCGTCCGACGATTGGTCCCAAGGTTGGGAACAGATCGATCTCTCCGGCAACAGCCGTGGTCTGGTGATTGAATACCTGCAGCTTCACATCTACGGAATGAAAACCGCATTGACCTTTGGTCGCCGGCGTGGTCACGATAGGAGAGTTGCTTACGGCATCGATTTCAATCGCCGGCGCGACATCAACTCGCAAAGGCAGATCGATTCCAAGCTTCGTTTTGTCGACTTCGTAGGTGCAACGAATATCCGAATTCAATCCCAGCGCGCTCGGCTCGTAAAGATGTTGGGCCAGCGGCACGTTGATTTTCGCGTTAGCCGGAATTTGGATTTGATCGGAAAGTGTGATCGCAGCGCCCGGAGAGACAGCGCGTCCCGCAACCGTGCGCGTGTGATTGACCTTCGTATCGTCCGGCTGTTGATTGGAATTCGATGAACCGATCGACCCGCAATCGACGATGTTGATTGGCTCAGGCCCGCCATTCGCAATCTTAATCGGAACATTGACCGATGAATTCGCTACGACGGTTTTATCTGGAAGTGCCGGATCGATTTTCAACCCGAGCGCGAGCGCGGTCGCGCGTTCCATCTTGCCGCGCATTAAATCCTTGCGCTGCGGATCCGCTTTGCCGGGCTCAGACCAATGACCTTCGCGATAAGTTTCGATAAGTTGCTCGCGGGTGCGCTCCGGATTGTTCAAGAGTTCGGTTGTCGAAGTGAAATCGGGCAGGCGCAACTCTTGCGCGACGCCGGGCGACAGTTTAAGCCCGTCAAGAAAATTGTGCGACTCCTTCGCGGGCATGGCCGGTACATTCTTGGCTGACTTCACCAGTACGTAACGAATCATAGGCAATTGTCCGCTCGGCCCGCTGCTCTGTCCGCTAAAGGCGCGAAACCGGTTCGCATACTCCGCGAAACTCTTCGGCCACGGTCCTTGCGTCGCATGTTGTTGCAAGGCATGTAGAGCTTCTTCGGCATACACGACGCCACGCACTGGATCTTGTTCGTTAGGATCGATGGTAACGATCGATGATGAGTCGGTGGCATTATTTCCGCGTTGCCGTACGAACAATCTCTGCACTTGCCACGTCGTCACGCCGTCTTTCAACTGCTCCGGAAATTTTTTTGGATCGGCCGCAGCGTCGAATGCTTCGACAACCATGAGCGCAGTCGCTTGATGCTGGCCGTGATCGTTACTGGTGGTCGAATGATTCGTCATGATGACGTCAGGGCGCAGCTTGCGAATCTCCAAGACCATGCGGCGCAAAGCTTCTTCGTGTCCCCAGAAACGAAATGCTTCGGCGCGCGTCTTCGAGAAACCAAAATCCTTCAATCCAAGAAAATGCGGTTCCGATCCCTGAATCTCAGCCGCGGCCATCGTCTCGCGCGCGCGAATCGCGCCCAGTTCTTCATACAGCTCGGGCCCAATTGCATTTTGTCCGCCTTCACCATAAGTCGAGAATAGGCTAACCGTGTGCGCGCCGAACTTGTGACGCATGACGATCAGAGACGTGCCGTCTTCATCGTCCGGATGCGCGGCCACGTCCATTACAGTCCAGGGATTTCGCAAATCGAGCAACGCCTGATAAAGCGCGACACGATCTCCAGACTTGTCCGAACCGGAAGCGATAGCGACCGGATCGAGTGATACGCG
>DASQYL010000443.1:0-7963 GCA_035639235.1 Pyrinomonadaceae bacterium
TAACTCGGCGTCTGAACTCGTCGATTACTTCATCAAGAATCGCACGAAGCAGTTGAACCCGTAACCAAGCGCCCACCAAGTTTAGCCAGGGTCGGGGGCGAGGCGTTCCCGGCCCGTGGTGAGATCAAAAGGAGTTTGTAATCATGGGAATGCAAGCAGGCGGCGGTGGCGGGCTGCAATCAGAAATTAACGTCACCCCGATGGTCGATATCATGTTGGTGCTGCTGATCATCTTTATGGTGGTCACGCCGTTTTTGCAACAGGGCATCACCGTCGCAATTCCCCGCGACCTACGCAACCCCGACGAAGATCAGGCGATTAATAAAGAGAGCTCCGTCATCATTTCGGTTCCCAAAGATGGCGATTATTACATGGGCAAGAAAAAGGTCAACCTTGATGACCTGAAGTCGGCCGTGGAAAAGGCTCTCTCCAGCAAGAAAGAGGAAGACAAGATCGTCTATATCAAGAGTGGCGTCGACGTGAGTTACGGCGAAGTCGTCAAGGTGATCAACGCGGTAAGAGAAAAAGGCGTGGACAAGATCGGATTGGTCGCCGATAGGAAAAAAGGCAAAGCTGCGGCGGCGGCCCCAGCGCCGGCGACTTAGAAAATGTTGACAACTGTCGGTGCGCACTGACGGAGATTAGAGCGAGGGTAATTCTATGGCAATGGGTGGTAGCGGTAATCGCGCGGTTCCTTATATCAACGTGACACCACTGATCGATGTGCTTCTGGTGTTGCTGATCATCTTCATGGTGGTGACGCCGCTTAAGCCAAGCCGCTTCAAGGCGGACATCCCGACACAGCGAGATCCAAACGAGGACGTCAGCAAACTGAAACCGAATCCGCTGACTTTAGTGGTTTCGATCTCGACGGATCTGCAACTGAAACTGAATCAGGATGTCATGGGGTCGGTAAACGATCCCAGCGCGTTGGCCGCGAAGCTGCAGCAGACGTTTCAGCAGCGTAAGGAACAGCATGCTTACAAGTACGGGATGGAAGGCGCTACCAACATTCCTGAAGATCAGCGGATTGAAAAGACCGTGTTCGTGAAGGCCCCGCGCGCTCTGCACTATGGCGACGTGGTGAAAGTAATCGACGCGATCAAGGGTGCGGGCGCCAATCCGGTCGGCTTGCAGGTTGACGATCTGCCGTAGTAAAACTCTGACGATTTTTGCCCGGCGAGCTTCTGCAGCGCGACCTTCCGGCGACAGAGAACGCCCGGCGTCATCTTCATCTTAACGGAGCTAATAGAATGAGATTCTCCTGGTCCCGGATCGGCGCGACAGCGATTCTGGGTTTGTTTGTCGCCGCCTTTGCGGGCTGTTCGCTGGTAAACAAAATTCGCGCGAAGAATGAACTAAACGAAACCGCGCGGACTTACAAAGCAGGGCAGTTCGATCAAGCTGAGTATCACGCCAAGCGTGCACTGTATCTCGATCCGAAAAACCCCACCGCGCCGATCTTCATCGCGCGTGTGATTCACCAGCAATATAAGCCGGGCGTTGATGCGCCCGACAATGTCCAGCGGGCGAAGGACGCCATCCAGGCATACCAGGTCGTCCTGCAACGCGATCCTAATAACGAAGAAGCTTACAAAGCGATCTCGGTTCTGTACGCGGCCATCAAGGACGACACTGATTTGCGCGCCTGGATTTTGAAGCGCGCGGACGATCCCAACCAGCCTTCCGAAAAGCGCGCTGAAGCTTATGCAATTCTCGCCGGCAAGGATTGGGATTGTTCCTACAAAGTCACGGAGCTCCCCGATGTGAAGACCACCTCCACTGATACGGCCGCCGGCAAAGCTAGCGTGACTTACAAGAAGCCCGCCCAGAAAGATTTCGATAACATTCATCAATGCGTTGTCCGCGGGCTCCAGGAAGCGGACACAGCCATCAAGTACGATCCCAACAACGAATCGGCATGGTCGTATAAGACAAACCTTCTGCTCGAAGCTGCCAAGCAAGCGGAGATGGACGGCAAGCCCGATCAGAAGAAGACCTACGAGGATCAGGCAAAAGTCGCGGGTGAGCGCTCTGCCAAATTGTCCGCAGAGGCCCGCAAACGAGAGGAAGCCGCCGAGGCCGCCGCCGGAAGTCCGACACCGTAGTTCGAAATTAAAGATCCCGGGTTTGAGGTCAGCAGCGGACTTGCTGGCCTCTTTTCTTTTCAGCCCACCGCTCACCTCACGACACTCCTGAAACCTCCGCGATGGAGAGCCGTTCAGGTCATGCGCAGCCTATTGCTATAATGACAGAGGTCAGAGATCAGGAGTCAGAGAGCGACAACAACTGTCCTCTGAACTCTGACTTCTGACCTCTGGTTTTTATGGTCCGCATCGAGGAAATTTGCGATAAGGTTCGCCGTAATCATCCGCATGCAGATCTGAATCTGCTGCGCCGCGCTTATCTATTTTCGGCGCGCGAACATCGCGGGCAAAAGCGGGCCTCGGGCGAATCCTACCTGGTCCATCCGCTCGAAGTCGCCAACATTCTCGCCGAAATGCGGCTGGACGCCGTATCTGTTTCGACTGGTTTGCTTCACGACGTGGTCGAAGACACTCTGGCTGACGCGAACATCATTCGCGATTATTTCGGTGAAGAAGTTGCGCATCTGGTGGAAGGCCTTACCAAAATCGCGCACATCTCAACAAAATTGTCGCGCGAAGAACAGCAGGCGGAAAACGTTCGCAAGATGCTGCTGGCGATGGTCGATGATGTGCGGGTCGTGCTAGTGAAGCTTGCCGATCGACTACACAACATGCGCACGCTCGAATACCTGAGCGCAGACAAGCGCCGGCGAATCGCGCAGGAAACGATGGATATCTACGCGCCGATTGCGCACCGGCTCGGCATGGGCAAACTGCGCGGCGAGCTGGAGGACCTCGCCTTCAAGAATCTCCACGCGGATGATTACCGCGAATTGACGGCCCAACTCGAGAAACGGCGAGCGGCGAACGAAGCCTTTCTCAACGACGTGACCGCCACGATCGAAGAGAAGATGCGCGAGGCAGATGTTCCATTTGTGAGTGTCGATGGACGCGTAAAGCGAATCTATTCGATCTGGAAAAAATTAAACGCCCAGGCGATCGATATCGATCAGGTTTACGATCTGGTCGCGGCCCGGGTTATCACCCCAAACGAAATTCGTCATTGCTACGCGGCGTTGGGCGTGATTCACAACGCCTGGAAGCCCGTGCCCGGCCGATTCAAGGATTGGATCGCCACGCCTCGCGACAATCTCTACCAGTCGTTGCACACCTCGGTGATCGGATCGAAAGGCCAACCATTCGAAGTGCAAATTCGCACCGAACAGATGCACCTGGTCGCCGAAGAAGGAGTCGCCGCGCACTGGAAATACAAAGAAGGGAAACGTGGCGCACATGACGATGACCAGGCTTTGAAAGTTCTGCGCTCGCTCGTCGAATGGACGCAGGAGGTCAAAGACTCGCGCGAATTCATCGATGCCCTGAAACTCGATCTTTATCCGAAGGATGTTTACGCCTTCACGCCGATGGGCAAAGTCATTCAGTTGCCGCGCGGCGCTACGCCGGTCGATTTTGCCTATATGATTCACTCCGAAGTTGGCAATAACTGCACCGGCGCGCGCGTGAACGGCCGCATGGTGCCGTTGCGGACGATGATTCAGAACGGCGACGTGGTGGAGATTATTCGCAGTCCAAACGCGCACCCGTCGCGTGATTGGTTGAACTTTGTCGTCACCTCGCGCGCGCGGAATCGCGTGCGTCACTGGGTTGCCGATCAGCAGCGCGCGGAATCGATCGAGATTGGCCGCAAGCTGCTCGAAAAAGAAGCGGGCCGCTTCCGTCTGTCGATCAAGAAGATGCTCAACGATACAAATGGCGATCTCAAACGAATCTCCGGCGAATATGGTTATGGCCGTGCTGACGATCTCCTTGCCGCTATTGGCTATGGAAAGCTTATTCCGCGCAACGTGATCGCGAAATATCTCGGGCCTGAAAAATTCGAGGCACTCGATAAACAAAAAGAGTCGCGCTTACGAACCGGAGTGCGGGCAGTCAAGCGGCTAATTACCGGCGACGACGCGATCATCGTGCGCGGTGTCGAAGATCTCATGGTCAACCGCGCTCGTTGTTGCAATCCTTTGCATGGCGAAGAGATCATCGGCTACATCACTCGCGGAAAAGGCGTGGCGGTGCATACCGCCCGCTGCAAGAATGTGAAGCAGTTAATGGTTAATCCCGAGCGCATCGTCTCGGTTGAATGGGCTTCGAAACCCGAGAAGACAGCTTACGCCGTGAAACTTTTGGCAGTGACGGAAAACCGCACCGGCATGATTGCCGGCATCACCGGCGCGATCTCTGACATGAAGACCGGCATTCGCGACGCGCGCGCCTCAATCGGGCCCGATCAAAAAGGCCGCATCGAAGTAACCGTCGAAGTGTTCGACGTGAAACACCTCGATAAAGTAATGAGTTCGGTGAAGAACGTTTCCGGCGTTTTGGACGTCGAACGTCTACAAGGCGCGGCATGAGAGACAAGCAGTAAGCGGTGAGCACTAAGCAGCAATTTTCTGGCTAGTGTTCTGCCAACTGCTTACGGCTCACTGCTTACTTTTTTCGGTTTCCTTCCGTATCGTAAACTTCAATTCGTCCCGAATATGGTTTGATTTGTTCCGTAATTTCCGCGGCGTCGCCGACAATTACGATGGCGGCTGCGTCGGGCGTAACGTACTTTTGGGCAACGGCTTGAATCTCATCGGCAGTGACGGCGTTGACGCAATCGCGGTACGTGCGCAGGTAATCGTCGGGCAGATCGAACATCTTGATATTAACTAACTGATCGATTAAACCATCCTGGGTTTCGATGCGGATCGGAAATACTCCAGTCAAGTATGACTTGGCATTAGTAATCTCTTCGGCAGACACGGCTTCATCTCTAATCCGGTTAAGTTCATAAAAGAATTCATGCAGCGAAGCGCCGGTGACTGCCGTGCGCACCTCAGCGCTCGCGCGGAACGTTCCCGCCAGGCGTCGCGCGTCCAGATTTGAGTAAGCGCCATAGGTGTAACCCTTGCGCTCGCGCAGATTCATAAAGAGACGCGACGAGGCGTTGGCGCCGAGCACGGTGTGCATTAACAGCATCGGAAAATAATCGGGACTGGTGCGAGTGATTGCTTCGTTCGCGATTACGATGTTTGATTGCGCTGATCCGGGCCGATCGACGAGATAGACTACGCGTTCGTTGCGCGGCGCCAGCGCCGGCGAGTTTGGTTGATCGACAGCGCGCGAGCCCCAACCGGCGAATAATTCGTTCACGCGCGTCATCAGTGATTCATGATCGAAATCGCCGACAACGATCAGCACTGCATTGTTCGGCACAAAAGTGGATGCACGGAAGGCGATTAGATCGTCGCGCGTAAGCGCGTTCAGCATTTCATCAGTCGGCGAAATCGTCGCATAAGCGTGGCTGCCATAAATCACTTTGGCCATCCGTTCTGACGCTAAAAAGCCGGGTTGCGCGCGCTGCTGAATTAAGAGTTGCTTGGTATTTTCCCGAGCGAGCTCAACTTCGTTCTCAGGGAAAGTCGAGCGGATCGTGACATCGGCGACCAATTCAAGAACTTCGTCCGCGTAGATTGAAAGTGAAGAAGCGGCCACCGTCGTAAAATCTGAAGTCGATCCAACCGACAAGGTCGCCCCCAGCCGCTCAATCTCTTCGGCGAGTTGCCGGCTCGTGCGCGTCTCCGTGCCTTCGGACAACAGATGCGACATCATGTCCGTCAATCCGGGCAAGGCCGGCGGATCGTTCGCGTCGCCCGAACGAAACCCCAATCGAAAACTGACGAGAGGGAGGCGCTTGTCCTCAATCAATCCAAGTCGCAGACCGTTGTCCAGAGTTGTCTCCACCACTTCTGGAAGATTAAGCGAACGCTCAGCCAGCGGCGGCGGCATGTCACGACGAAAGTTTTCAGTTTGCAAGTTTGCGCTCATCGGGTAACAGGTTACCTTTTCAATTTAGGTCGCCGTGTTCCTGTTGCATCGAAGAAACCGGCGAGCCTGCCGAAGGGTCATCAGGAGACGGCGGAACTTGAGGCAGAGGAGCGGTCGGCTGATCGGGTTCGCCCGCTGGTTGCGGTTCGGCAGACGCAGCTTCGGCGGCGGCCGGAACGATGTCCAACAGCACTCGATTTTCGGTATCAAGATATCTCGCCACAGCTTCGCGAATTTGGCTGGCCGTCACGTTGAGGTAGTTCTGCAGATCGGTATTGAAGAGTTCCGGGTCGTCGTCGTATAGCGTACATTCGGCAATCTGCTGTGCCCGAAAAAGCGAAGATTGGCGGCTGCGAACGGCCGCATTAAAAAGGTTATTGCGCAACTTCTCCATCTCTTCGCTGCTTGGGCCATCGATTCCCAGTTGATGGATTTCCGTGAAGATCGCTGTGCGAATTTGATCGCCTGCCCGATCTGGTTTGGGAATCACCACTACAAACAAACCGGATGGACCACGACGCTCGTCGATGCCTCCCTGGATTTGCACGACTGATTCTTCGCCTTTGACTAGCTTCTGATAAAGCCGGGCGCTCTCGCCTTCAAACAGCAGGTGACTCGCGAGCGATAGAGCATAAAACTCCGGGGTGCGGCGCGCGGGAATCTTCCATCCAAGCGCGAACGCCGGCACGGGCGCATGCTGATCGAGATATGTGTCAGCGTTCGTTGCCACAGCGGCCGGCTCGCTTACGTCAGCGCGTGGCGGCGCCGGCTGGCTGGATATTGACGCAAAGTACTTATCGATTAACTCCAGCGTTCTGGTGTGATCGAAATCGCCTGCGATGGAAAGCACGGCATTGTTCGGCGCGTAGTAGATACGAAAGAATTCGCGAATGTCTTCGACGGTAGCGGCGTCGAGATCCTCCATCGAACCGATGGTCGAATGCGCGTTCGCCGGATTCTGAAAACTCATTTCGAAGAGCCGCAGAAAACCATTCACGTAAGGTTGATTGTCGTAGCGCAGACGCTTTTCTTCCTTGACGGCTTCGCGTTGATTATCAAGATTCTCTTGAGTTACCGCGAGCGAACGCATGCGATCGCTTTCCAGCCAGAGGGCCAGCGGCAACTGACTCGCCGGCAGGGTTTCAAAATAGTTGGTGCGTTCGCTCGAAGTGGTTCCGTTCATCGTGCCGCCGGCGTTGGAAATGTATTGAAAATGCCCGGCCTTGGGTACGTTCTCCGAGCCCTGAAACATCATGTGTTCGAACAGGTGCGCGAACCCGGTGCGCCCTGCCCGCTCGTTGCGAGAACCGACGTCGTAATACACAGCCACAGAGACCACGGGGACAGAATGGTCTTCGTTAAGAACGACACGCAGACCGTTGGCTAAGGTGAATTGTTCTATGGGTGTATGCGGAACCTCGAAAGTTTTCTGCACAAAGTGGCTCGCTTCGATCCGCGCGACAGGCGGTTAATTGAAGAGCATCCGGGGGAAGTAGCAGGAAGAATTCTAACGCGGAAGTCGTCGATAAACAAAGACGCCCCATTTGCTAATTACAATGGAGCGTTTTGTTTAAATCGTTTGCTACGATATCACGAAGGTTTTGAATCGCCGACCATCCCGCGCAGTTCGGCGCGCAGCCGTTCAATTTCGGCTAATTTCTGTTCGACTCGTTCGAACAATGGTCCCTGTGATTTTATGCCCTCGTCGATCAGAAATGCGGCAGCCTCGGCCCTGGTGCCGAAGACGCCGGCCTGGACGAGTTGGCCCAATTTCACTTGCGCGTCGTGCGATACCTTGACGGCCAACATGTAATCGTCTTTGGCAGAAATCGCGCGCTCGATCGTGCGGCTGATGTCGCGGCCGATCGCCGACAGTTGTTCCGGAATGCGCGCCGCCATGTCGCGGACCGACGATCTGCGGTCACTCTCAGATGCATCGTCCCGTTCGTTTACCAGCAACTCGTCTCGGATATCCCGTTCATCTGTTGGCG
>DASQYL010000444.1:0-5980 GCA_035639235.1 Pyrinomonadaceae bacterium
AGATGGGCCGGTTGTAATAGGAATAAAACGTCGTGAGATAGAGCGTCACGGGCAAGCCGAATTCGTCAATGATCGGAAATGCGCGATGATAGAAATCCGCAAAGCCGTCGTCGAAAGTCAGGGCCACCGCGCGATCGGGCAGATCATTTTTGTAAAGCCGTTCAACCGCTTCACCCAAAGGCAGCACCGCGCATCGCGATCGCTTCAACTGCTGCATGCGGCCGCGCAGAGTTTCTGGCGAGATGCATTGTGAGCCGTTCCACTCGTGCTCATCGATCATCGAAACCGCGTGATAAGCCAGAATCAGCAGGCGCTGACGCCGCCAGCGGCTGTTCTGGACCAGGGCAGAGACACCGGTTGATTTCAGACTTCGCAGAGTGACTTGTTTCAGCTTCTTCAGCATCGGCTTTATTTCAAAGCTGCGGCGGTCAACGATTGGGGATTGCGTCTCACGATCATGAAGAGGACTTCGGTGAGATTGCGGATTGCCTTGCGGCCCCTGGGCAGAGCAACCAAAACCAACAACGCCACCGCCACGTCGATAGCGAAGGCCACACTAAGACGGCCGACGAGCCATGACACATTCAACAACCAGGGCCGGGCGAGGACGACTGCGCCGAGCGCACACAATGAAGCTGCGGCAGACGGCGTGATAGTCCGGTAGAAATCGCCGGCGCGGACCGGGCCACGACGGCCGACGTACCAGAATAGTAACGGTGTGGCAATGCAGAGATCGCCGATGGCGTAAGTTGCGGCCACGCCTTTGGCGCCCCACGGCAATCCGGCGACGATCGAACCAACCGCGATTACGCCGCCGATGACTCCCCAATGAAATAAATCGCGCGAACGGCCTTGCGTTGAAAACAACCACCACGAAGTCTTGGTGACCGGCTGAATGATCGCGGCGATGCCGAGCAGCATGAAGATCGTGCCGGTGTCCTTCCATTGAGGACCGAGCAAAAAGAGCACTAGCCAATCCGAAGTGGCGATCATCAAGGCGCCCAAAGGCATAGTAATCATGACCAGCTTCTCGAGAATCTTCAGATAAGCGTCGCGATAACGTTCCGGCGAAGTCGCGAGACGGCTTAGTGCGGGCACCGCGACGGTCGATAGCGGCGCGTTAATTTGCTGCATCGGCATGAGCAGCATTTGATATGCACGAGAGTAGAGACCTAACTGGTACGCGCCCCAAAACTTTCCAATGAGCGCGTTGTCGGCATTGCGCGCGAAGTACTGCATGACATTAAAGCCAGTGACATTGCCGCCGAAACGCAGCATCGAACGAACGCCCACGCTGCGCCGCGGCAGGCTGGGCCACCAGCGGCACGCGGCCCACATGCCGATGACTGAGACGATCGCCAAAACGATTTGATTGATCACCAGTGCCCAATAGCGTGCGCCATAGATCGCGGAAACGATCGCCGCGCCCAAGCCAACGGCCATCGCGGAGACTTCGATGATTGCGGTGATCGCAAATCGCATCTGTCGAATCAGAATTGCCTCATGCTGAATGTACAAACCAGTGATGAGAATGCTGACGGAGTAACCGATCGTGATTCCAACCAGCCGCGGTTCTTTATAAAACCACGCCGCGAACGGAGCGGCTGCGATGGTCAGCAGCATGATGGCGGCGCTCAACGCCAGATTCATCCAGAAGAGCGTGCTGACTTGTTGATGATTCAGATCGGACCATTGAATCGTGGCAGTCGAGAGACCTAGATACTGGAACATGCCGAGGAACCCGGTGAGAATCGCGACCATGCCGATCAATCCGTAGTCCTGCGGAGTTAGCAGACGCGCAAGCACAATCGCCGACGACATGCTGAGTCCGAACTTGCAGACTTGCGCCGTCAGCGTGATTGCGCCGCCGCGCGCCGAACGCCTGCCGAGATCATCTTTCAAATGATCGGTGCGGAAGTGACGGTTATGGTCCGATGGACTGGAGATTGGGGTCATCAAAATGTAGAAAGGATTAATGAAGTACGGTTTCGAGCGAGGACCAACGTTTGAGGCGGATCAGCCAAAAAGATTATAGCGAAAATTGCTGCCCCGCTGGGTGACGAAAATTGTCAGTAAGAAATGGGCTTTTTCAACAGTTTTGCGAGGGAAAAACGTCTGGATTTTAACCTTCGCAAAGTTTAAAATCGATCGCGGTACGACGCTGTCTCCGCCCCACAGCTTATGCAAATCTCACCTGCTTTGTTCAACTCCTAACTTAAGAATCACTTGAAAGTTTCGGTCGTCATTCCGCTTTACAACAAGGCGCAGTTCATCGAGCGTGCGCTGCGTTCGATCTCTGCGCAAACGTTGCGCGATTTCGAAGTCCTTGTCGTTGATGACGGATCGACGGATCGTGGGCCCGAGATCGTCGACAGGTACGATGACCCGCGCGTGCGGTTGATTCGGCAATCCAACGCCGGCCCCGGTGCGGCACGCAATGCCGGCATTGGGCAATCGAAAGCGGAATTGGTTGCTTTCTTAGATGCGGACGATGAATGGCTGCCTGAGTACCTGGAAGAAAGCGTAAAATCGTTTGAAGAATTCGATCCCGAAGTCGCGTCGATAACGTCAGGTTACATCGAGCACCCGGCTGGACGATCTACAGAAGAGCTTTGGCGCAAGCGTGGGATCACGCGTGGAGTTTATCGCGTCAATGCCGACACCTCGCCAAGGCAAGTTGTAACCATGCTCGCTTACATGTCGCCGTGCACCACCGTCGCGCGGGCCGAAGTAATTCGCAAATGGAGCGGCTTTTACGATCGTGAGAAGTCTCTCTTCGGCGAAGATGCGCAGCTTTGGTTGAAGGTGCTGCTCAACGAGAAGGTTGCTTTCAATCTGCGCCCGTTGGGTCGATTTCATCGCGAAGCGTCCGCGTTGAGTAAGAACCTCAACGGCGTGCGACCGGTTGAACCATTTCTGCAAGATCCATCAGACATCGAAGCGGCATGTCCGCGGGCGTTGCGCGATCTTCTGGATCGCGTCCTGGCGATTCGCGCGGCCAAGACTGCGTGCGTGCTCGGGTACTGGGGACATTGGCGCGAGGCCCGAGCGCTCGTGCAGCAATTCACCGGCGTTAAGAATTGGCGGTTGCCTTACCATGTGCCCGCCGCTGTGTGCGCGACTCCGATCGGATCTGTGCTCGGCGCGTCGTGGCGCGCAATTTCCAGGACCGCGATTGCTGCGAGCCGCGAGCGCCTAAACGGACACCATCAATGCAGACATTTGGCTACCTCGGACTCGCCACTTCGGAATCCTGCCTCACATCTGCGAATTGTCTCTCTCGTTGAAGCGACGAATGTCAACGCCGTAGCGAAAACTGTCCTGGAGTTTTTTCGCGCCGCGCGAGACCTGCAAAAGGGCATGAGCGACTTTCCAAAAGTGGATTTGTCACTCGTCACCTTTGATCGCGGCGGCGCATCGACCGAGTTCGTAGCAGCAGCCCGTCGTGCTGGATTGGAAGTCGACATGATTTCAGAGCGCGGACGTTTCGACCGCAGCACGATTCCGGCGCTCCGCGAAATTCTGAATCGGCGTTCTCCCGATGTGGTGGTAACGCATCAGATTAAATCGCATTTCCTCATGCGCTTTTCCGGGCTATATCGGATGTACCCATGGGTTGCTTTCCATCACGGCTATACGACAACCGATCTCAAGATGCGCGCATACAACCGGCTAAACCGCTGGTCATTGCCAAAGGCGGATCGCGTCGTGACGGTCTGCCATGCATTCGCCCGCGAGCTGGCGAAGTCGACGAAGATTTCGGAAGAAAACATCGTCGCGCGGCACAATGCGATTCGCGTGAGGCCACGTCCGATTGATGCCGAAGCGAACGAGTTGAAAGTTAGACTAGGCATCTCAGAAAATGATCGGCTCGTACTTTCGGTGGGACGATTATCGAAAGAGAAAGCCCACGCCGATCTGATCGAAGCATACAAGCGCCTGGTCGCAAACAACTCCGAACTAAAAGTTAAGTTAGTAATCGTCGGCGATGGACCCGAACGCTTCGCTTTGGAAAACGCGGTGGGCGCTTCGGGGTTGAACGATCGAATAACTTTCGCGGGTCACACCGGCGACGTCCAGCCGTTCTATGCTGCCGCCGATGTTTTCGTTCTGCCGTCACACAGCGAAGGCTCGCCGAATGTTCTGTTGGAAGCGATGGCCGCGCGCGTGCCGGTAGTGGCGACGGCGGTCGGCGGTGTTCCTGAGATCGTTGAAGATGAGAAGAGTGCGTTGCTGGTCCCGGCGAACAATCCTGAGGCGTTGGCGGCCGCGATTGCGCGCGTGCTTCAAAATGCTGACTTGACTTCACGTTTGACTACGCACGCGTCAGAACTCATCGCAAAGAATCACACTCCTGAGAAGTACGTCGACGCCATCATCGATATTTACGACAGAGCGATTGCCAGCCGGAAAGACGGTTGTTAATACTTCGTCCAGTAGTAAATCATTTTCGCGTATTCACCGCCGACGAGCTTCCAACCCCAACGTTTGGACCACCAACGCCAGGCCGATGGCGTTTGCCATCCCGGCGCAGCGCTGTCGATTCCGATCTCGATGCCGCTGCCCGCGCACGCGCGGCGCATGGACCACAGCGCGCGCCGCGAGTGATAAGCGGAAGTGACGATCAACAATCGCTTCAGGCCGTGGGCGACGGCGAAATCGCGCACCAACAAACTTTCATCGTAGGTTCCGGTGGCCGGTCCCGGCGCCACCGCGATGCGATCGGGGGGCACGCCTTGCTGCTCCATTCGTCGCGCGCTCAATTCGTAAAAGAGTGGATTTCGATCTTCGCGATTGTCCCAGCCGCTAACGACGCCGTCATTCGTCAGCACAATCAACGGCGCGCGCCCGGCGCGATAGAGTTCCGCCGCTTTGGCGGCGCGTTCGAGATAAGTTGCTGAGCCGCTCAAGACGACGATTGCATCCGGCGATGCCACGTCGGCTTTGACTATGAGAAAACGCGCAGCGCCCCACGCAACAAACGGCGCCGCGACAATTAGTAGTATCGCAATAAAACGAAAGCGACGGCGGCGCGTCGCTCTGCTTCTTTCGGAAAACTGTTTCTCTCTGGCCATCTAAGTGGATTGACAGTGGAACTACATTGAATCGTTGCCGATTCTAAGCCTCCTTAAGGAGGCTTTCGCTTCCCTCGTGTTCGTCGATCCGAGGCGTAAACGCCTGGGCTAAAGAAAAATCTGCCGTCGTGGGAGACGTCATTCGGCGGACAGTATGGACGTTGTCATGTTGATTCGAACGCCCACTCAAGAGTTCATCATATAACTCGAGCGTGTTTCGCAGATGATGTTCCTTGCCAAATTTTTCGAACACGATCGCTTGACCGAGCCTCCCCATGGCTCGCGCTTTTTCGTCGTCGCTCAACACTCGCACAATTCGCTTGGCCATTTCCTCTTCGCCACCGCTGCGCACGACGAATCCGTTTTCGCCGTCAACAATCGCCTCGCGCACACCACCCACATCGGTCGCGACGACCGGCAGACCCGCGGCCATGTACTCAAGAATCGCATTGGCGAATCCTTCGGCCTTTGAGCTGAGCACGCCCATGTGGGAAGCGCGCAGCAGCGTAGCGACATCATCGCAACGGCCGATGAAATGAACCGCGTCTGCAATCCCCAAGTCTGACGCGACTTGACGCAAGCCGCCCATCAATTCACCTTCGCCAGCGATCAAAAAATCAGCATCGGGAACTGCGGCGCGCACGCGAGCCGCGGCCCGCAGGAACATCGGATGGTCCTTTACCGGGTTGCGAAGGTTGGCGACGATGGTGACGAAGCGACGGTTTGCTGGCAGGCTAAATCTCGTCAAAGCTTCGTCGCGTGAGATCTCAGCGGCGACTCTGAAACGATCGAGATCGAGTCCATTGTAATGCTGAATGATTCTTTCAGGATTCACGCCCTCGCGAATTAACTGATTTTGCACGACCAGACAATTCGCGATGACGCGATGCGCCAATCGAAACGAC
>DASQYL010000445.1:0-3118 GCA_035639235.1 Pyrinomonadaceae bacterium
TTTCGCGACGGAACTCTCTGCGAGAATGAAATGGATTTCAATTCTAGATTTGCGATTTGCGATGTGCGATGTGATACTCGCCGTTCGCGTCAGACGAGTTCTGCAAATCTAAAATCGCAAATTACAAATGACTCTGCTTCAGGCAATTCTGCTCGGTATCGTGCAGGGCCTCACTGAATTTATTCCCATCAGTTCGACGGCGCATCTGGTCCTTGCGAGCCGCATAATGTCGTTGACGCTTTCGGCGGAGCAGTTGACCGCGTCCATCGCAGTGGTTCAGTTGGGCACCCTGCTCGCGGTCTTCATGTATTTTGCCGGCGACATCTGGAACATCAGTGTGGCCTTCATTCGCGACCATTTGGCGCTGCTCAGCAAACGTGGAAGTGGCGCGCGGATATCGCACGAAGCGTGGCTTGGATGGCTAGTTGCAATCGGTTCAATTCCCGTCGCCGTCGTCGGTTTACTTTTCAAAAAGCAGATCGAAGGCACATTCACAAAAAATCTTTGGGTGATTGCCACGATGATGGTGGTGATTGCTTTGTTGCTAGCGGTGGCCGAGTTTGTCGGTAGCAAGAAGCGGACGATGGAGGAACTCAGCTTGAAAGATGCGCTGGCCATGGGCTTTGCGCAATGCCTGGCGTTGATTCCCGGATCGAGTCGTTCGGGATCGACTATCATGGGTGGCCTATTCGCCGGCGAAGCGCGCGAGACTGCGGCGCGATTCTCTTTTCTGCTTTCGATTCCCGCGGTGGCAGCCAGCGGTTTGTTGGAGTTGAAGGAAGCTGTGCACAAGTTACCGCAGGGAAGCCTCGCCACGCTCGCGGTCGGCACGATAGTTTCGGGAATTGTGGGCTACGCATCGATCTGGTTCCTGCTGCGATATCTCAAGACTCACACGACGGGCGTATTCATCGGTTATCGTCTGATTGTCGGCGTCGCGATCCTGATCATGCTGTTCAGTCACCGCCTCAGCGGATTGTGATTTCGACCCGTTTTAGGAATTATCCGCAGATTACGCAGATTACACAGATTCAAGAAGCTGTGATCTCTAGGGTACCCCATTTGCTTTTTGAATTACTGTAATCCCGGTAATCTCCGGATGATTTCTTTTTGTGCGGCGCACTCCAAAATTAGCGGTTCTGGCGTGCTCGCAGTAAACTCCCGCTATGACGGCCGCGCCTTCCCCGCAAAAAAAGAAAAAGAAATGGATCATCCGGGAGCGCGAGGACGCGTGCGCGGCGCAACTCGCTTCAGGGCTCGGTGTTTCGCCGATTGTGGCTTCACTGCTGATTTCGCGTGGTTACGATAATGCTGCGAAAGCCAACGCGTTTCTCAATCCTTCGCTCGATCAGCTTCACGATCCGTCGCTCATGCTCGGCATGTCTGAAGCGGTCGAGCGTTTGCTGCGCGCGATTGAAAAGCAAGAGCCGATTCTCATCTATGGCGATTACGATGTTGACGGGACAACCGGAACCGCCGTGCTCTTGCGCGCGCTGCGGATGTTGAGCGCAACCGCTGGTTATCATGTGCCGCATCGCTTCACCGAAGGCTATGGCATTCGGCAGGAAGCGCTCGAGCAAGCGGCGCACGACGGATACAAGTTGGTGGTCAGCGTTGATTGCGGCATCACGGCGCACGAGCCTTTGCACTGGGCGCGCGCGAACGGACTCGACATCATCGTCACAGATCATCATTTGCCGGACGCCGACGAAGGTGCGCCGCCGGCGCTCGCGGTGCTCAATCCCAATCAACGCGGTTGCAGTTATCCCGATAAAAATCTCGCCGGAGTCGGCGTTGCTTTCAAGTTAATTCATGCGCTGTTTCGCGCGCGCGGCCGCGAAGCAGTGGTACCTGGATTTTTGAAGATGGTCGCGATTGGCACCGTGGCCGACGTGGCGAAATTGATTGGCGAGAACCGCGCGATTGTCGCGCTGGGTCTTTCTGATTTGCCGCGCGCCGTCAATCCCGGGTTGCGCGCGCTGATCGACATCGCGGGATGCGGCGACGACGGCGAGATGACTGCCTACGATCTCGGCTTTCGCATCGGGCCACGAATCAATGCGGCCGGCCGGATGGACGCGGCGCGCGCGGTAGTGGAATTATTCGACGCGCAGAAACATGAAGCGGCGAAAAGGTTGGCCGAACATCTCGACACGCGCAATCGCGAACGCATGGAAGCGCAGCGTGAAATTTTCAACCGGGCCATCGAGGAATTCGAAAGCAGTGGCACTGACATGAATCGATGCTACGCGGCGGTGATCGCCGGTGACGGCTGGCATCGCGGCGTCATCGGTTTGGCGGCCTCGAAAATTGCCGAGCGGCTGAACCGGCCGTGCGTGGTAATCTCGCTCGACGGCGACGTAGGTCATGGATCGGCGCGCAGCATCGCCGCTTACCATCTGTTCGATGGCATCACGTCGTGCCGGGATTTACTGGACAAGTTCGGGGGCCATTCTCATGCGGCGGGTCTTTCGATTAAGCGCGAACACATCGACGAATTTCGGCGGCGCTTGAACGAACATGCGGCCTCGTGTTTGACTGAAGATGATTTGATTCCGGCGATCGAAATTGATGCTGAGGTTTCGCCGAAAGAACTTGGCTTTAAGCTTTCGCAGGATTTGCGCGTGCTGGAACCTTTCGGCGCCGGCAACCCGCGGCCGGTATTTATGACACGCGGATTTCGCTTGATTAGCGAACCGCAAATTATTAAAGAGCAGCATGTGAAGCTGCGCGTCTGCGGCGATGACAATCGGCCGTTTGAAGCGATCTGGTGGCGCGGAGTTGACGAAATCGAAGCAACACCTCGGACCAATGAACGCATCGATCTGGCGTACGAGTTCGAGGCGCGCTCATGGCAAGGCGATATCAGGTTGCAGTTGAATGTGAGGGATATGAGAGCTGCGGAGTAATTGGGCCACAGATGAACACAGATACACACAGATCTGAAAAATCGGTTTCATCTGTGTAAATCTGTGTTCATCCGTGGCTGAATATTCTTTGTGATCCGATGCAAGCGGTAACACGAAAAAGACGAATCACCGCGGTTGACTTGCGCGCGCGCGTGCCGGCGATTGCGCGTGCGCTCGCGTTATTTCTGCTTATCGGCGGCGCAATCTTC
>DASQYL010000446.1:0-12723 GCA_035639235.1 Pyrinomonadaceae bacterium
CCTCGCTGATTTCCACCACGCTCTGAAGCTGGCCTCTGGCTTTTTGCAATTGCTCCGCGTCAACTGTCCCTGGCTTGTCAATGATTGGGTTCGCGACGAACTTCTCAATCGATTGGCATAACAGAATCAGCGCATCGTTCATTTCCATTCTTTCAACATCGATCGGTTGTGGTTCGCGGGCGCCGGGTTCAGGCTTCGAGAGCTGCAGCGCAGACTGCAATCTGACGGATCGCTTTCTGATTTCGCCGACCGCGTCTGAAATGAACTGGGAGCCGAACGTTTGCTTCGCGGTAATCGTGCGGACTATCTCGTTATGCAGAGTCAGTAGCCGATCGAAATCCTGACTGATTTGATCCATCATCGCCTGTGAGCGTTTGCGATCTGCAGGAGCCGCATTCTTTCCCATGCTGTTCAACTGCATCTCTCGCTGGTCCATCTCCTGCATGTTTACTTTGGCGGGATCGATGCGTTGGCATTGGACGGCAGGAGCGAGAAAGAGAATCAATCCGGTCAGCGGAAACATTGCGGTGCCGTAACGACGAACATGATAGATTGCTCGGCTAATTTGCATTTGCCCAGACTCGCTTCGATTTGCCGGCGAGTATACGCCCATGACTGCTGGTCGTAAATGGCTTGTCGCTGACGAAAGAAACAGTTGACTGGTGAGTGGAGAGTTGTTACTTAATAGTACCTGCCGACAAAAGTTGTGACAGCGCAGAGGATCTGCAGAGACCTCTAATTTGTAAAACCGGTGCGTCGAATCGATCTCAAAAAAGCTAATGCTGCGCGTTCCAACACGATCCGAGATATTAATCGCCAGATCGTGTTGAATTACGTTCGCGAGTTGGGGCCGATCTCGCGCGCAGATATTGCGCGCGAAACTGCGCTACAGAGGTCGACGATCTCTTTGATTGTCGAGGAGTTGCGGTTGGACGGATTGATAGAGGAGGTAAGCGGCGAATCCACCGGAGGCCGGCCACCCAGTCTACTCTCGCTGAGAACTGCTGAGCCCGTTGCCATTGGCGTGGATTTGGGAACCGTAAATACGGTCATTGCCAGAGGCGACCTGGCTGGACGAGTACTCGATCAGGAAAAGTTTCCGACGGTCAAGAATATTGACACCATGCTGGAAAAAATTGTCGAGTGTGCGCAACGTATGATTGCCACGACTAACGGAACAATTGAAGGCATTGGCATTAGCCTGCCCGGCACCGTCGACGCGGACAGCGGTGATACGTTTGTGCCGCATTACAACTGGCGCAACGCTCCGATTGCAGAAACACTGACGCGCGCGACATCGCTACAAGTCACAATCGACAACGATGCGAATGCAGCGGCTTTGGCCGAGTTGTGGTTCGGACGGCCTGAAATCCGCGAGGTGCGCGATTTCGTGCTCGTTCTCGTGGAGGAAGGCGTGGGCACCGGAATCGTCTTTGATGGTCAAGTCTATCGCGGAGAGGGTGGCACCGCGGGAGAGTTCGGTCATATGACGATTGGAACTGGCGCTCCAGTCGAGTGCGCCGTCGGCAGCCGCGAATGCTGGGAAGCATTTGCTTCAGAACGGGCGGCGCTTGCGCGTTATCGAAAGCTCGCGCGTGGTAATGGTGCTGATGACATCACTTTTTCAACTGTAATGGATCTGGCGCTAAAAGGAGAACGGAACGCACGGGCCGCACTAAAAGAGACGGCGCAGTATTTGGGAATCGGTATCGCAAACCTCATTCAAGGTCTGGCACCAGAAGCGGTGATAGTTGCTGGTCCAATTGCGCGCGTCTGGGCCGTGATCGTTGATGACGTTAGAGCATCAGTTGACAGCAGCATTTGCCGCGGATTTCCTTCGACGCCAATAATGGAATCGACGCTGGGCACGCAACCAACGCTCATGGGCGCGCTAAGTCTGGTGTTGGCCAGTAAATTCGCCTCGGCTTCGGTCGGCTAAGTGATACCGGTTTTGGAATATTGGAGCCAACCCAAATCCGGGCACTGGTGTTCATTCTAATTCAGCTAATCCCGGTGTTTTTAAAAAAGTGCTTGACAAGTGCTCGCAATGGTAGTAAACCTTTTGCGCGGTAGTGCAACAAAGTTCAAGTTAGTATCGGTTTAAATATTCCAGGCTTTTCTAGAATCGTTCGGCAGCCGGTTTAGTCGGCGCGTCGCGAAATAGATTCAACAGGGTGGCGATCACCCGGTAGCAATCACAAGGGGTTAATTCGGGTTAATGAATGCCGGCGTAAGAGTTCTGCGCGTCGTTGACCCTCAGCGACTTGAGTTTCCGAAAGTTTGCTCGCAGAAAGCGATTCTCCATCAACCGTTTCCGCGAGTCGAAGACCCGACAGGAGGTTCGTATGCTGAAGAAGCTTGGCTTACTAGCGATGTTCGTCTTAGCTGGCGTCGTATTCGTGAACGTTCAGGCACAGACGACTACAGTCGGCACGATCAGCGGCACCGTTCGAGATGAAAAGGGATCTGTGGTTCCCAAGGCTGCAGTCACGGTCGCTTCTGAAGGAACTGGAACATCTCGCACGGTAACTTCCGACGACAACGGATTCTATCTGGTGCCAAGCTTGCCAGCGGGCCAGTACACCATTTCAACCGCACCGCAGGGTTTTAAGAAGACGGTTGCTCCTAACGTGGATCTGCACGTCGGTGAAAACAAAACGGTCAATCTGGATCTACAGGTGGGCCAGGTTAGTGAGACCGTAACCATCACCTCAGAAGCCACACCAGTCGACACCCGCAGCGGAGAAATAAGCAGTCTGGTTACATCGAAACAGGTGACGGAACTGCCTCTGAACGGCCGCAACTATGCACAGCTCGCGTTAATGGTTCCGGGCGTTTCACCTGTAACCCAAGCGGGCGCCGGTGGCGCTTTCGGCACGCAGGGCACCGGACTCGATTCTCACGTGGACATGTCGGTTAATGGCAACCAATCAAACGCGAACATGTGGACGGTTGACGGTGTCAACAACATGGATGTCGGATCAAACGCGACGTTGCTGATTTTTCCATCCGTTGACTCAATTCAGGAGTTTCGTGTTGAGCGCAACAGTTTCAGTGCTGAATATGGCCAGGCACAGGGCGCAGTAATCAATTTGATTACCAAGGGTGGCACCAACCAGTTTCACGGGGGCGGCTTCGAGTTTCTGCGCAGCGACAAGTTGAATGCTACCGACTTCTTTCTCAATAGCGCCGGACAACCTAAAGCAAAATTGAAATACAACAACTATGGCTTTAATTTTAGCGGGCCGATAGTTAAGAACCGCGCGTTCTTCTTTTGGAATGAGGAGTGGCGTCGCGAGCGGCGCGGCGTTGTGCTTTCGGCCAAAGTTCCGACTGCGGCGGAAAAAATCGGAGACTTCAGTGGTGCTTTAACCGATCCTCTGCCACACGATCCGTTCACTGGTTTGCCTTTCCCCGGCAACAAAATTCCGGCGAACAAACTGAGCCCAGCTGGCCTCGCGATACTGCAGGTTTATCCAAACCCAAATACCAGCGGTCCAACCAATTGGATCAGTTCGCTCTTGGAACCAATCAATACCCGCCAGGACAGTATCCGGGGCGACATCAATCTGACCAAGAAGATGAATCTTCTGGTCAAATATACGAACGAAACCTGGACGCACTTGAACGCGTCGGGAAATTTCTGGGGTGATTCGCCCTTCCCAACCTTGACTTCGGACTGGGATCAGCCGAGCCACAGTTTCGCCGTAAAGCTGGCGACGACGCTGAGTTCGACGGCGGTAAACGAATTCCAATTTTCGCGGGCCGGCAACGACATCAAAATCACAACCAGTCCGTCAAGCCAAGCCCTAAACAGTGATATTGCCTCAAAGTTTCCGACTGTGTTTCCGAAAGCGGCGGGCGTCGGCCTACCGACCGATTGGGGCGCTGATGGCTATCCTGCTCTTTGGCACCAGGCTCCGTGGGCGAACCACGAAGACCTGTTCATCTGGAAGGACGACTTCTCCAAGGTCTCTGGCAAACATGATCTAAAGTTCGGCGGCTTGTTCAGCCATAACATCAAGAACGAACTGTCCCAAGGCGCCAACGGCATCGCGCAATTTTGCGACACGAATAGTCGTACCGGTAATGCTATAGCTGATTTGCTCTACTTAAATCTGCCGCTGGGATGCTATACCGAGATCGACCATGACGAACAGGGGCAAGGTCGCTGGCATGACTTTGAGTTCTATGGCAACGACACTTTTAAGGTTAGCCCCAAGGTCACACTCACTATGGGTCTGCGCTGGTCCAGATATTCACCGGCGTACTCGAACAACGATCGGATTAGCAATTACATACCGCGGCTTTACGATGGTAAGAATCCACTCAGCGGCCTGATACAACCCAATCAGGCCGGTTTCGGTCGTTCGTTGTGGAATCCCTATAACAATGGATTTCAGCCTCGAGTCGGCGTGGCCTGGGACGTGAAGGGTGACGGCAAGACAGCCATCCGCGCGGGATTTGGTCGCTTTATGAGCCGTTCGAACGTCATCGAAGATATCCTGCGCCTGGCCGGCAATCCTCCCTGGACCACTACTGTGAACTCGAATTGGGGTGGCAGCACCGCCAATCTTGCCGACGACCCAACCTTCCGCAGTCTCGATACCATCAATCCGGGTCTAAAGTCAGCGGTTGCCGGTGTAAGCAATAGCACCGGATTCAACGCCGTTGACGAAAACTTCCGGCCTCCCGAAAGCTGGCAGTGGAACGTCACAGTCTCACGGGAAATTTTGAAGAACACGGTAGCTGAGTTCTCTTACATTGGAAATCACGGTACGCACATATGGCGTCGCGGGGTGAATGTCAATGAAGTTCCCCCGGAAAAGAGGGCTGCTGTAGTCCAGGCATTCCTTACCAATAATGCAAATGCCCAGGCTATCGCGAATGCTAATCGTATCTTCCCGAATCTCGGGCCGATCACAATGAGCGAGTCGAACGGCATTTCGGACTACAAGGCACTACAGGTGTGGATCAACCGTCGCTTTACGAATCGGATGTCTTATCAAGTTGCCTACACCTGGTCTCATGCAACGTCCGACGTGCCGTTGACCTCTTTCACCAGTGCCACGACCGATCCTTTTAACTTCGCGATTGACAAGGGCGATTCAGACCTCGACCGCAGGCATATGTTTGTAGCCAACGCCGTCTACGAATTTCCTAAATTCAAGCGATGGGGATCGGCAGCGAGTCACATACTGGGAGATTGGCAGATCAATGGGATTCTTACCCTCTTGAGTGGGATACCTCTGGATATTAACTCAGGAGTCAGTGGACTCTATTTTGGTCTTGCTACCACTGCCCCTGCGGGCTTCCGTCCTGACCTGGTGCCCGGGGTACCCATTTATCTGCACACGGCTGATAAGACGAAATATCTGAACCCCGCCGCGTTCGCGTTACCTGCTCCAGGACACTTCGGCAACTTGCGCCGTGGAACTGTCCGACAGCCGGGGATTTCCAATGTTGATTTTTCACTGGCCAAGAATTGGAAGATCAAGGAAAAGTACAGCATTCAGTTCCGCGCTGAAATGTTCAATCTTTTCAACCACACACAATTCGTTGGGTTCAGTAATGCCTTGGGTGCTAACTTCAACGGCGGATCATTTACGGCATTTAACAACACGATCGGCACTGGAAATTTCGGCCAACTGAACGCCGATCGAGGGCCGCGGAATATTCAGTTCGGGTTCAAGTTCAACTTCTGATATAGTACGCGCGGCTGAAATATGGACGGAGGGTTCGCGGCTCTGCCTCAGCCCTCCGTCTCATTTTATTGAGGTCAGAGTTTCCGCTTGCAGTACTTACCCGCAATCCTGGGCCCTCTCATTTTGCTGGTTTTCCCATTGAAGCCGCACCAGGTCTTACTGCTTCAGAGTCCCAACATCTCACCAGCTCAGAAAAGTGTCGCACCGGTCGCGTCGACAGAAAAAGAGTTGACGGCTACGCTGGCGGACGCCTATACGAAGCTCGGAAAAATTTATCTGAACGAAAAAAAATATCAGCCGGCGATCGACACTCTCGAATCGGCTGTCGTTTACCAACCTGATTCGCCGGAACTCTTAATCGATCTGGCGATCGCATATTTCGATGCCGAGCAATTTCAGAAAGCACTCAAGCCCCTTGACCAGGCGCTGAACCTTAACTCTCGTAGCGCGGGCGCGCGGCAGATGCTGGGCAAGACTTATTTCATGTTGGGCGAGTTTGAGAAATCAGCTACGCAACTGGAAGCGGCGCTGAGACTAACGCCCAATGATCCGGAAGTTTCTTACACGTTGGGGCTCGCATATCTGCGGCAACATAAGTTTGATCTTGCGCAGCAGATTTACAAGGAGATGACCGCGAGACTCGGCGATCGACCACAGCTCCATATCGTGTTTGGCCGCGCTTATCGAGAGACAGGTTATTTAGCTGAAGCGGTCGAGGAGTTCAAACAGGCAGTGGCGCGGGATCCTCGCTTTCCGCGGGCCCACTATTATCTCGGCCTCAGCTACTTGCTTAAGGACGGAGCCAGCAGGTTGGCTGATGCAGAACAGGAATTCAAAGCCGAACTCGATTTTAATCCGGATGAATTCTTTGCCGGCTATTATCTCGGCATCGTTTATTTGATCGAACGGAAATGGGAACTGGCGATTCCGTTGTTGCTGAAAGCAGCCAAGACGCAACCGGCTAATCCGGATCCCTATTTTCATCTGGGCCAGGCGTATCAGTCCGCGGGCAAATATACGGAAGCAATCGAAGCGCTCAGAAAATCGATCGCGCTTAATCCCGCGCTCGACCATAACGACTATCAGGTGGCCAGCGCGCATTACCGCCTGGGACAGTCGCTGCTCAAAGCGGGTCAGAGCGAAGCAGGACAAAAGGAGTTGCAGCTGGCCGCGCAATTAAAGTCCCAATCTCTGGAAGAAGACAAAGAAAAGAATGAAGCGTATTTGAAAGCAGCGGATCTTCGCGACGGTAACGGCAAGGTGCCGAGCTTGAACTTGGCCCAGGGCGTGATTGCCGAATCGAGTGAACTTGATCCGAAAGTCGCCCAGCAGATGCGAGACGGCGAGGTCTATTACGCCAAGGTGATTGCCACGGCGCACAGCAAGCTCGGCCTGGCTCGTGCCGACGCTTCGGACTTCAAAACGGCGACCGAACAATTCGCGCTGGCGGCAAAGTGGAACGCAGAACTCGATGGCTTGAATTTCAATTGGGGGTTAGCGGCTTTCAAGGCCGAACTTTATAAGGAGGCCACCGGACCGCTGGAAAAAGAGCTGAACACGCATCCGGCAAACGTTCAGGCGAAGGAGTTACTGGGGCTCTGCTATTTCATGCTGGAAAACTACGCCCGAAGCACGCAGTTGCTCTCAGAAGTCGTCGTGGCCAAACCTGCAAATGTAGGTGTGTATTATCCCCTGGCCGTCTCGTTAATCAAGCAAGGCAAACAGGAGCAGGCCGATGAGGTAATTCGGCAGATGGTTATTAGCGGAGGTAACAGCGCCCAGCTTCATGTGCTGCTGGCCCAAGCCTATAACGATGAGGGCGAAACGGCGAAGGCTTTGGAAGAGTTGCAACAGGCTCTGGCCGTCGATAGCCGGACCCCGCTGGTCCATTACTATACCGGCCTCGTCTATCTGAAAGCTGGAAACTTCGACGAATCGGTAAGAGAATTTGAAAGTGAGTTAGCGGCGAACCCCGCTGATGTAAAGGCGAAGTACCATTTGGCTTATGTGTTGCTGGCCCAGCAAAAAACCGCCGCCGGCATCAAGCTGATGCGTGAGGTTATCCAGGCTAAAGCCGATTTTTCAGATGCTTACTACGAGCTTGGGAAGGCATTGCTGCAACAAGGCGCGGTCTCCGACGCGATTGCAAACCTGGAAATCGCCGCGAAGCTGGCGCCAGACAAGTCTCACGTTCATTATCAACTTGGCCGCGCCTATACGGCGGCCGGACGAAAAGCAGAGGGTGAAAGTCAGCTCGAAATCTCGCGTCAACTTAAAGAGAAAGAGCGGCAAGCGAAACCGTGATCGATCATAGTGGCTCCTGTCTGCAAAAATCGGTCTGGGCGCTAATCGCATTCTTAATCGTTGCTTCCTTGTCATCTCCCGCTCGGACCATCGGTGGTCGGCCGATGGAGGTTCGCTTTACCGATGTGACAGAGAGTTCGGGCATCAAGTTCACACACGTCTCTTCTCCCGAGAAGAAGTACATCGTGGAGTCAATGAGCGGTGGCGTGGCGCTGTTCGATTATGATAACGACGGCTTGCTAGACATCTATTTTATAAACTCGCTGACCGTGGACATGGTCAAATCAAAGCAGAAGACGAGAAGTGCGCTTTACCACAACAACGGCGACGGGACGTTTACTGATGTCACCGACAAGGCGGGCGTGGGTGACATCGGCTGGGGAATGGGGGTCGCGATTGGAGATTACAATAACGATGGCTTCGACGATATCTACGTCACCTGTCTCGGCCCTAATCATCTGTTCAGAAATAACGGCAACGGCACATTTACCGACGTCACTCAGAAGGCCGGCGTAGGCGATCCGCGCTGGTCCACCGGCGCGGCGTTCGTCGATTATGACAACGACGGAAAACTCGATCTGTTCGTATCCAATTATGTGGACTTTGACATCAACAACCTGCCTGAGTTCGGCAAGGGCCGCCTGTGCCAGTTCAAAGGTGTGCCGGTGCAGTGCGGGCCGCGCGGACTGAAAGGCGCCGGTGATACTCTTTATCACAACAACGGCGACGGCACGTTTACGGACGTTTCAAAAAAAGCCGGGGTCTCCGATCCCGACGGCTTCTATGGCCTGGGGGTAATCTGCAGCGATTTTGATGACGATGGCAAGGTCGATATTCTTGTCGCGAATGATTCAACGCCCAACTTCCTCTATCACAATAACGGCGACGGTACCTTTAAAGATATAGGTTTTAATTCGGGCACGGCGGTAAACGAAAACGGCAGCGAGCAGGGCAGCATGGGTGTGACACTCGGTGACTACGATCACGATGGGCGGCTGGATCTGTTCATTACTAATTTCGACGACGACTACAATACTCTCTATCACAACGACGGAAAAGGTTCGTTTACTGACGTTTCATACGCTGCCAAACTAGCCGCGGTGAGTTTGCCTTACGTCGGCTGGGGTACTTGGTTCTTCGACTATGACAACGACGGGTGGGTAGACCTCATGGTGGTCAACGGCCATGTGTACCCGCAGCTTCCGAGTTACCGGCAGCGTAACTTTGTGCATCACAACAACCGCGACGGCACTTTTTCAGAGGTCGCGGCCCAGTTGGGAGCGCCGTTCGCTGAGAAGCGCACGGGCCGCGGTGCAGCTTTCGGCGATCTCGACAATGACGGCGATGTGGATGTGGTGATCAATAACCTTGATGGGCCGCCGCAAGTGCTGCGCAACGACGGCGGCAATGCAAATAATTCGATTTTGATCAAAACGATCGGCGTGAAGAGCAATCGTGACGGCATCGGGGCGCGCATCAAAGTCGTGGCCGGCGACCTGACCCAGGTGGGCGAGGTTTACAGCGGCGGCAGCTATCTCTCGCAAAGCGATATGCGCGTTCCCTTCGGGCTTGAACGACGTAGCAGGGTAGACCTCATTGAGGTTCATTGGCCCAGCGGCAACGTCGACAAAATTGCAAATGCCGCCGTCAACAAAATTATCACGGTAAAGGAAGGGCAGGGCGCGATCGAGCAGAAGGACTTCCGGACCACGACGCAACCTGTGACAAACCGGGAACGGTAGCTGTGCCTTTCGATCACCAGAGATGCAGTCGAGGCCGCAGGCTTCGCGGCAGCCTTGATCTTTCGCGATTGATGTTGCGCGCGCTTTTGATCCTTACATTCTTCGCATTTATTGCTTCCGCCCAGTCACAAAAAGTCCAGGACGATCTCGAACGGGCCTCTCAACTGATTCGCAGTAATCATTTCGCGGAGGCCGAGCAGCAACTGAACAGCGTCTTGAGAGCGTTACCTAATAATGTAACAGCGCTTAACCTGCTGGGGACGATTCGGGCGCAGCAGGGAAAACTAAACGAAGCTGAAAGCCTGCTGACGCGCGCGGCAAAACTCGATCCCCAGTCTGCGAGTGCACACATGAACCTCGCCTTTCTGTTCATGTTGAAGCATGCGCCTGAGAAAGCGGTTGCTGAGTTGAAAGAGGTCGTCAAGCTCGAGCCGGAAAACGTCGAGGCCAATTACAAACTTGCGCGCTTACTGCTTTCCCGCGGCCAGACCGACGAATCAATCATTGTTTGCGAAACGGCGAAGTCGATAACTTCCGCGTCCGGAATATTTCTTCCGTTGTTAGGCGATGCGTATCTGAGAAAAGGTAACGCGGAGCAGGCCGAAGAAAATTATCGATCCGCGCTCGCGGCGCAGCCGAACAACGTGGAAGCGCTGCTGGGCATGGCGAAAATCTCTCAGAGTCGTGCGGATCTGAAAACGGCTACAGATTACGTCGCTCGCGCGCGGGAACTAGCAGGTAACTCTGCGGACATCTCGTACAAGGTCGGAGCGACAGCGATGAGTCTCGGTCTCTTTGAACAGGCGCAACCGGCGCTCGAGCAGGCCGTAAAATTGAGCCCTCGCGAGCCGGCTTACCTTATCGCTCTGGGCGCTGCCTGGTTGAAAAAAGCCGATCTGTTTACCGCCGAAGGAATCTTTCGCCAAGCGATCGCAGCCCAGCCCGATAACGCTCAAGCACAGATGTATCTAGGTTATGTGCTGTACAAACAAAAGAAATACGCGGAGGCCAAGGGCTATCTCGAGCAGTCGCTCAAGAGCGATGCTCAGATATCTGAGTCCGCGTATTACCTGGGTGTAATCCTGCAGGAAGAGAATGAGGATGAGCGCGCCAATGTCTTATTGGAGAGAGCGATTCAGATTTCTCCGTCGTTTGCCAACGCTCATATTGCCCTGGGCGCGGGTTATTTGAAACTGAAGGACTATCGCCGGGCGCAAACCGAACTCGAGCTGGGCGTGAAATTAAACCCGGACGATTCTAAAGGGCATTATCAGTTGGCGCTCTTGTACGCGCGACTCAAGGACCCGCAACGGGCGCAGGCAGAAATGCAAATCGTGGAGAAGCTCAAGGCCGCCGAGCAATCACAAAAGAAGGAAGGCGACACGTTCGTGATCGCGCCGCCAAATTCGCTATAGAACTTTTCGCCTCGTTTCGCAGGACACGATGATCACGCGTCGTCATTCACAAATTGTTGCGGCGATCTTTCTGCTGGTCCTCAATCTTTGCCGCATCACATCTGCTCAGGCCGGGAAGGCTGCGGTAACTTTTGAAGAAGTGCCGCCAGACAAGAGCGGAATAACTTGGGTCCATAACAACGCACACTCGAATGAACGCTACCTGCCTGAGACGGTGGGCGCCGGGTGTGCCTTTTTCGATTACGACAATGACGGATGGATGGATATCTATCTGGTAAATAGCGGGCCATCAGATTTTTTCACTCCCACAATGCCCCTGCGTAACGCCCTCTATCACAACAATCACGACGGAACGTTTACGGACGTCACAGACAAGGCAGGAGTCAGCGGCGGCACCTTCGGAATGGGCGTCGTCGCCGGCGATTACGATGGCGACGGCTGGGTTGATCTTTATGTCACGAGCTACGGGCGGAATATCCTTTATCACAATAACGGCAACGGCACGTTCACCGATGTTACTGACAAAGCCGGCGTGGCGGTGCCTGGCTGGTCCACAAACGCCGTGTGGTTTGATTATGACAACGACGGCAAGCTCGATCTATTTGTGTCAAGCTTTGTCGTTTACGAGAAGTCTCTCAACGTTCTGTGCACGGACGAGGGTTTGAGCCGCCGTTACTATTGCGTTCCGCGTTTGTTCAAGCCACGCCCCAGCCATCTTTTTCATAATGACGGCAACGGCAAGTTCACCGATGTCAGCAAAGAGTCGGGCATCGCCGACGTTCCCGGCAAGTCGTTTGGCGCCGTCGCCACGGATGTGAATAACGATGGACTTATGGACTTGTTTGTAGCCAACGATACCATGCCGAATTTTCTCTTCATCAACAAAGGTGGCGGGAAGTTTGAAGAGGTGGGATTGGCGGCGGGCGTGGCCTTCAGCGAAATGGGCAAGCCGCGCTCCGGAATGGGCGTGGACGCAGCCGACTATGACGGCGACGGCTGGCAGGATCTTTTTGTAGCTAACATCGATCAGGAATTCTTCAGTCTTTATCACAATCAGAAGGACTTGATCTTTACCGACGAGCCTGGCGAGATCGGGCCCGCGACGCAGATGTTGAGCGGTTGGGGGCTGAGGTTCTTCGATTATGACAACGACGGTGATCCCGATCTGTTTCTGGTAAACGGGCATCCCGACGATTTTATTGAGATGCGTAACCCCCGCGCGAAGTACAAAGAGCCGCTGTTAATGTTTGAGAATATTGGACGCGGCTTTAAGAATGTTAGCGCGCAGTCAGGAACCGTTTTCAGCAAGCAATTTTCCGGACGCGGGATGGCCACCGGAGATTTCGATAACGACGGCGACCTTGACGTGCTCATCTCAAACAATGGTGAACCGCCGCTTCTGCTTCGCAACGACGGCGGTAATCGGAACAACTGGCTGGGACTCCAACTGGTGACGACCAAGAGTAATCCAGCAGCCGCGGGCGCGATGATCACCTGGCAGGCGGGCGGGATCAAACGAAGTCGTCTAAAAACGGCCGGCGGCAGCTATCTATCATC
>DASQYL010000447.1:0-12229 GCA_035639235.1 Pyrinomonadaceae bacterium
CAGAAGGCACTCACACTGTGGGAATGATCGGTAGCGATTTTGAAAAGCAGATGATTGCGCAGACGCCGCTCGGTCGCATGGGTCAACCGCATGACATTGCGCCGGTCGCGGCATTCCTGGCTTCGCCGGAGAGCGGATGGATCACTGGAGAAATAATCCAGGTTGCTGGCGGGTTGAGCTAATCACGATTCACGTCGATAAAAGCTTGTCGTCGATATACACTCGAGTCAGCCAGCGAAGGGAGCAATCATGAGTACAAGAATGAAGGCCGCACAGATCAGCAAAGCCGGCGGTGATTGGGAACTGGTCGAACGCGAGATTCCAGCGCCGGATCTCGATCAAGTTCGCGTGAAAGTCGAAGCGTGTGGCATTTGTCACAGCGACTCGCTGGTTAAAGAAGGCCTCTGGCCGGGTCTTCAGTATCCGCGCGTGCCCGGTCATGAAGTTGCCGGACGCGTCGATGCGGTCGGCGATGCGGTCAAGTCATGGACAGTGGGCCAGCGTGTTGGGGTGGGCTGGCACGGTGGTCATTGCTTCGTGTGCGAACAGTGTCGGCGCGGTGATTTCGCCATGTGCGTCAATCGAAAAGTGACCGGGATCGATTTCGATGGCGGTTATGCAGAGTACATGATTGCGCCTGCTACTGCGCTCGCGTTGATTCCCGATGAAGTCTCAGCAGAGGAAGCTGGTCCTTTCATGTGTGCGGGCGTAACCGTTTTCAACGCGCTGCGAAACTCGGGCGCGCGCGCCGGAGACGTGGTAGCGGTGCATGGTATCGGCGGGCTGGGTCATCTCGGGGTTCAATACGCGCAACGCATGGGTTTCGAGACCGTGGCGATTAATCGAGGAAATGACAAAGAGGAATTGGCTCGCAAATTAGGCGCGCATCATTACATCGATGCCACCGCGACAGATGTAGTCGGCGAATTACAGAAGCTCGGAGGAGCGACTGTGATTCTCGCAACCGCGCCGAGCGCGCAAGCCATCTCACCATTAGTCGATGGACTTGCACCAAGCGGCGAGCTTCTGGTTCCGGCAGCCCCGGCCGAACCGCTTACAATTGGCGTCTTCTCCTTAATTCAGAAGCGGAGTTCAGTTGCTGGCTGGTATTCGGGCACAGCCAAGGACTCACAGGACACTCTGGAATTCAGCGCGTTAAGTGGCGTGCATCCGATGATTGAGAAATATCCTCTTGATCAAGTAGCCGAGGCTTACGAACAAATGCACAGTGGTAAAGTGCGGTTCAGGGTCGTCCTGACCATGACTTAAAAGTACGCCTAAACTGTACGAGTGATTCTTCTCAAACTGAATTAGAATGTTAAATTCCGCTTTCACGAGTGACGCGACTATTCACATGAGCAAACCAGTAAAGATACTTCTGCAAACCACAATTCCTTCGATCGAGGATGATTGGAACATCAAGCGGTTTTCATTATTGCGTGACCATCTGTCATCGCTTCGAGATGATCAGGGCGGAGCACTATATGATGTGACCACGCGCGATCGAGAAACAAACGAAGATGGAAATGACAATCTCCTGAGGGCTCTCGATACGAGTGATTTCGAAGAGTTGTGGCTGTTTGCCGTCGATCAGGGCGATGGATTGTCCGTTGCTGACTGTGAAAGTATCACTCGTTTTCGTCAACGCGGCGGAGGAATTTTGACGACACGCGATCATCAGGATTTGGGATCTTCGCTTTGCACTTTGGGTGGCGACGGCCGCGCTCATTTTTTCCACACTCGGCATCCTGATCCAGACGAATCGCGGCATGTGAGAGACGACCAGGATACAAAAGATGTCTCATGGCCCAACTATCACTCAGGCAGCAACGGCGACTATCAAAAAATCGAAGCTCTAAAACCGATACACGAAGTGCTTCGCAATCCCCACAATACATCCGGCGTAATTGAGTATTTTCCAGCACATCCGCACGAAGGCGCTGTCGGCATTCCTGAAGGTGAGCAGCATGCGAACGTAATAGCGACGGGAACGAGCCAGGTTACAGGTCGCGCATTCAATCTTATCGTCGCATTCGAGCGCGCACGCGACTCACACGGCAATCTGCTGGGTCGCGCAATCGCAGAATCAAGCTTCCATCATCTCGTCGATTACAACTGGGACACGTCGATGGGTTGCCCCAGCTTTTTGTTGGAGCCTCCCGGCAACCAAATCGACCGAGAACCGGAAAAGCTAAACGACGTCAAGACATATGTAGCCAACGTAGCGGCTTGGTTGGCGATGAGGGAAAGATGAGGGACTTATGTACTCGGACCTAGTATTACCAAACTTGCTTTGACGGCCGATAGGCCGGTAAACACTGCTTGGTCGTTTGTAGCACCATTGGTCAGTACCAAGGAAACGGGCTAAAATCATTGGCAACAACACTGAATCTTGTAATGATGGTATTAGCTTTTTGGCGTCACGTTGACGTGAATGTAGGGAAAGGCATAGGAATCTGTGGGAAGCTATGGAATGCAAATTCTCTCGGACGGCTGCTTTTGTTGAATGTTTAGTACCCAGTGAGAATGCGTGGTAGTCAGTGGAACCAACCAAGTCGCGTTCGCAATGCGGAGGCCAGGGGTTCGATCCCCCTCTGCTCCACCAATAAATTCAAGTACTTCGCGAATTTCTGCGGGGGGCCGCTACCAAGTCGATCCACTCCGACGCCGGCAGACTATCCCAACAAAGACAAGCCGGCATTTGCAATCGACGCCGTGCTCGATTAGCTTCCGCTGGTCGAATCCGCCGGGTTTGGAACGCACCGCTGTCAACTTTGCCCAACGGTCTCAAAAAATCGCGTGCACTAGTCCCGTTCCGAGTCGGCTGTCCGCAATCTCAGTCATGTCTAATCCCTCCAGAGCCATCTCACTGACTGAAACCAACCGCGCACGCAGACGACTGTTTTCCATTGCAGTCAAGTGGCTGGATTTGATCGTCTCGTAATGATCGAGCGCTTGCTTGACTGTCAACTTCAGGTCGTCGTTGTTCCATGGCTTAGTCACGTATCGGTAAACAAGCCCGCAGTTAATCGACTCGATCAACGCCTCAACGTCTGTATAACCCGTCAGCAAAATCTTGACCACGTGCGGCCGCAACTCGACGGCTTTCTTCATTAGCTCGATTCCGGTCATCGACGGCATCCGTTGATCCGACACCAGCACCGCTACGTCGTGTCGCTGTAACAGAGTTAAAGCCTGATTGCCCGAGCTGGCAGTTATTACCTGATATTCGTCGCGAAACAGCCGTAAGAGAGTTCTCAGGTTCGCGGGTTCATCGTCAACTAACATGATCTTGTACATCATCTTGATCGTTATCACCTCGTTCTGAATGTTCGGCGTTCGCCGCGTGGCTCTCAATGTCCTTTGGCAATCTCACCGTGAATGTTGTACCTGCGCCGAGCGCACTTTCGACCGCGATACTACCTCCGTGTTGCTCGACGATGCCGTGCGCGATTGCCAAACCCAGACCAGTTCCCTCGCCGACGGGTTTGGTTGTGAAGAAAGGATCGAAAATGCTCTTGAGCTGATCCGGCGAGATGCCTCCGCCGGTATCAGCGATCGCAACCTGTACCGAGTCACCAGCGCCTCGTGTGCTGATGCGGACTCTGCCTTCTGCGTCGCCGATTGCCTGGACCGCATTCATCAACAAATTCATCCATATCTGATTCAACTGCGCAGCGTAACAACTCACCCTTGGCAGATCGGTGTAATCGCGTTCCAACACGATATGGCCCGCTTTGAAATAATTTGCGAGCAAACGAATGGTCGCCTCCAGTCCTTCGTGAAGATCGACCTCTTTGATTTCAGCTTCGTCGAGACGCGAAAACAGCCGCAGGTTTTGCGTGATATCCCTAATTCTTTCTGCGCCGAGATAACAGTCGGCAAGAATTGGTCCCAATTCCTCAATGACCTGCTCATAGTTGAGGTCAGCCTTCAATCGTTTAATACGGTCGGCATCGCTCGCCGACAGGGTCAACTGATCATAGGCGAACAAGCATCGTTCGAGACGCTCCACATACAGCCTGAGCACATCGATATTGCTGTAGATGAAGCCGGCGGGATTGTTCAATTCGTGGGCGACTCCCGCTGCCAGCAGACCGAGCGAAGCCATCTTTTCTGCATGGACAATTTGAGCTTGCAGCCGCACCAACTGCTGCTTCTGCTGGGCCAGTTCGGCATTTTGGTTCTCCAGATCGCGTTTATAACGACGTGAATTGCGCAACAGCATGCGGCGATCGAGCGCGCGTTCGACTGAAAGTGAAAGGACTTCGAGTTCACAGGGCTTGACGAGATAATCGGCAGCGCCCACCCGAATTGCGTCAATGACCCGCTGGGGACGATCGACTCCCGAAATAATAATCACGGCCGTTTCGGGATATAGCCTGACGATTGAACGAAGCAGTTCGATGCCGCCCAAACCCGGCATGTGAACATCAGTCAAGACCAGCGCGAACGACTGACCGGCCAATAGATCCAAAGCCTCTTGCGCACCAGCCGCGGTTTCACAATCGTAGTTCTCGCCGAGATATGCCGCGAAAAGATCTCGCACCGGCCGCTCATCATCGACAATCAATATGCGGCGATCCTCAGGCTCGCAACATTCCGCATCCCACAAGTATCCTGAAGATGTTTGTGAACTTGAGTGGTCAGGTGCAAACCAATTCATCATTTTCGAGATTTGACCATAGCTGCTTGTCGTTTCGATCGTAGTCGCGGGGCAATTATGACCAGGTAGCCAGAACTGAACAGGCAAACTACCTCATTCAAAGGTGTGCATCAGCGCATTCAAGCGCTGAGTCCGCTGTGATGCATCGCATGTGCCAGCATCATCGACGTCACCGGACTTTCTATTGCATCTAGCGAATCCGAGCATTACAATCCACGCTACAAACGCGCGAGCAGCATTTGTTGAGCGGTTCGCCCGATTCCGCATTCGTCAACGCTCGCCCCGAGTTTGTCGACACAAGTCAGTCTGTAAGTTGAACTCAAGCGTCCCACAAACGCATGAAAACAAAGAAGCAGTCATCGCCAAATAACGCGCATCATCAGCGCCGGTTCTCGACCGCACAGTTGCCTCCAGCAAAAACTACCGACGAAGATCAATTGCTTTCGTTCGTTAATAGCCTTCCCGGTTATTCATGGATGAAGGACCTTAATGGTCGTTACGTTTATGGTAATGCCGCACTGCAAACTCTGTCGGCATATCGTGCCGGATATATTGGGATGACTGACGCCGACATTTGGCCTGCGGAAATCGCCAAAGTTTATCGTGCGAACGATCTGAAAGTGATCGCTGAACGCAAGCCGCTGGAAACCATTGAGCCCTATCTTATTGACGGCCAGGATCACTTTATGCACGTCAGCAAGTTTCCGATCTTCGACCACCGTGGCGCGGTCATTATGGTGGGTGGTTCCAGTGTCGACATTACCGAGCGTAAAAAAGCAGAAGCGGCGCTGCGCACGGCTGAACAACACTACCGCGATATCTTTGAAAATGCAGGCGAAGGAATTTTCCAAACAACTCCAGAAGGTCGATACATCGCCGCCAATCCGGCGCTGGCACGCATGCATGGGTTCGACTCGCCGGAGGAACTCATGTCACAGCGGCAGAGTCCGGATGCTTACGTGGATCCGGCGCGGCGCGAAGTTTTCAAACGAATGCTTGAGACTAAAGGCGTCGTGCGTGCTTTTGAATTCGATCTGGCGCGGCGCGACGGGACCAACATCTGTGTTTCGGTAAATGCCCGCGCTGTTCGAGATGAAGATGGCGCGATTCGATATTACGAGGGCACAGTCCAGGACATTACGGAGCCGAAAGCCTCACAGGAAGCGCTCCGGGAAAGCGAAGAACGTTATCGGGATCTGGTCGAGAATAGCCACGAGTTAATCTGCACTCACGGTTTGGACGGACTGATTCTTACAGCAAATAACGCCGCCGCGATCGCGCTCGGTTATGACCTCGACCTGTTCGTTGGAAAGAAAAACATCCGCGATATTCTGGCGCCCGAAGTCAGCCGTCAGTTCGATGAATACATGGAGCGACTGCGCCGGCACGGCTCGACCGGCGGCTTGATGCTGGTGCAAACGAGTTCGGGCGAACGTCGGGTTTGGGAATACTACAACTCTCTACGCACGGAAGGTGTCGATACTCCAATCGTGCGAGGAATGGCCCGCGACGTTACTGAGCAAAGACGTGCTGAAACGGCCCTACGAGAAAGCGAGGAGCGCTATCGCGAGTTATTTGAAAATTCTCGCGACGCGATCTACGTTCACGACCTGCGCGGTTTCTATACTTCAGTTAACCGCGCCGCGGAACAACTTTCCGGCTTTCCCCGCGATGAAATCATCGGCCGGCACTACTCGAATTTTGTCAGTCCGCAGCATTTGAAGGATGCGCGCGAAAACTTCTGCCGCAAGTTGGACGTCCCGATTGAGACGACTTACGAGGCCGAGGCCCTTCGCAAAAACGGCGAGCATGTTCCGGTCGAAGTCAGCAGCCGTTTGATTTACAAAGACGGCAACGTCGTCGGAGTCCAGGGCACAGTCCGCGATGTCAGCGAGCGCAAGCGATCGCAACGGGCGCTACAGACTTACGCTCGTCGCGTAATTGAAGCGCAGGAGATTGAGCGTCAAAACGTTGCGCGCGAACTTCATGACGAGATCGGCCAAATCCTGACTGCTGTTTTGTTGAACCTGCAATCGGTTGAAAGGACGTGCACTTTCAGGACTTGCGTGCCGGATGTCAAGGAAAGCATCCAGGTGGTCGAAGATGCATTGAAGCGCGTGCGCGAGTTGTCTCTCGAACTCCGCCCATCTCTGCTCGATGACCTGGGCTTGGTCGCCGCCGCGCGCTGGTACGCCGCGCGCTACACGGCGCGCAGCGGGATTGTTACGGAAATCATCGGCGATAATGACATCGGCAGAATCTCACGCGAATTAGAAACTGCCTGCTTTCGCATCATTCAGGAAGCGTTGACTAATACGGCGCGTCATTCGCGCGCGACGCGAGCTGATATACAAATCAAGAGAACGAATGTCCACCTTTATCTCACCGTGCGCGACAATGGTATTGGATTCGATGCCGAGGCTCTGCTCAACGGCCAGCCCTCTGCATTGGCTCTAGGTCTTCACGGAATGAGCGAACGCGCATCGGCGGTCAGCGGACATCTAGACATTGAGTCGGCCCCGGGCAGAGGAACGCAGGTGCGAGTTATGGTTCCCCTGGGAACCTAAGCAATATGAGTTAAAGGCATATCTGCCTGAGATATCGGGGATTCCCCTATTGTCGCTCCCATTGTGTTGGGTTAAATTCCGCAACGACCCAGACGGCAGACGTCATTGTTTGCCTCGGCAACGGCGTCACTTTTTTCCTGTCTCATGGTAATGCTGTGAATCCCAACCGAGTTGTTTTGGTTGATGACCATGTTCTGGTACGTGCGGGCATAAGGGCACTGATAGACATGATCGACGGCGTCGAAGTCGTCGGCGAGGCCGGCAACGGCCCCGAGGCCCTCTCCTTAATCGAACAACTGATGCCTGACTTGGTTCTCCTTGATATCACCATGCCGGGGGTCAAAGGCCTCGCAGTCCTCGAACAGATCACTCATCGCTTTCCGCAGGTGCGCGTGATTATGCTGACGATGCATGAAGCGCGCGAGTACGTGATTCAATCGTTAAAGGCCGGCGCCGCGGGTTTTATCCCTAAGAGTGCCGCCACCGCAGAGTTACGCGAGGCCATCGATACGGTCATGCGTGGCAAGACCTTTGTGTCGCGCGAGACGGCGCAAGCGGACCTGGCCGCGGTTGACGCAGCGACCGAGCAACAGGCGCTGGTCGATAAACTTACCCCGAGACAACGTGAGATTCTCGTGCTCATTGCCGAAGGGCGATCAACCAAACAGATAGCCCGCGCTCTGAACATTAGCGTCAAGACGGTCGAATCGCACCGCGCGCAGTTGACCGAACGCTTGGATATCCACGACGTTGCCGGGTTGGTTCGGCTGGCAATTAGAACCGGCCTGGTCCGGATGGAATAAAAAGGAGAAGCCGGGGCACATCCAATCGGACGCGCCCCAAGGGCTCCCCTGTTAAGCTCGCGCGGTATTGATACGCTCACCTAACGGTAACCAACAATAGCAACCGCGATGCCACTTATGATGCAACAAATATGCAGAAATCAAAGCCGCGATCCAATTGTTTTGTAGGACAATTCCCTATCTCAAAGTGAGGTAATTCCCAATTGCGCAATAGTTAGCCCAAGCCTACTCTGACTTCATATCAAGCAAGCGGAGCCGCTCCCCGACGAATTTCAAAGCAGCAACGATTGCTTTTGAGAACTGGTGGCGCGATCAAAATTCGCGCGACGTGATTTGGTCGCAGCATTAGTTTAGGTCTTGCCCCTGATCGAGAGCGACTTAGCACCGCACGGCTTCCTCAGGAGTACTTTACCTAACCCAAACATCACGTTAGCTCGGCCTGGTCTCCGAAGGGTGAAGACCATAATGGACGTCCAATAATTAGTTTCGCGGCGGCGACGTGGGAGCTGTCCGCGCGAGGAAGGACGCTGTCTCGGGGCGAGCGCGGCGTCCTTCACTCGTTACTGCTGCGAAATTCGCATCGGCATCGATGCAACAAAATATCCAATGCCGGGCAAAACGCCGACCCAACCTTAACCAATGAGTACGATCGGGGAATTAGAAGTCAGCGAAGAACGACCGGCACGATCGATGCACTACTCCGACGCGGCCCAGGAATTGTTTCGTGTTGTCGTCGAGGCTTCGCCAAGCGCGATTCTGGTGGTCAACGACGCCGGAATGATTATCCTCGCTAATGAAAGGACTGAACAACTCTTTGGTTATTCTCGCGCGGAGCTAGTAAATCATCGCGTCGAATTTCTGGTTCCCGAGCGATATCGCACGGCGCATCCGGCAATGCGCGATTCCTTTATGAAAGAGCCGACCGCACGGCCAATGGGCGCCGGGCGTGAGCTGTACGGCCGCCGAAAAGATGGAAGCGAAATCCCCATCGAGATTGGGCTGAACCCAATAAAGACGGCTGAAGGGACTTTCGTCTTAGCCAACATCATTGACATTACTGAGCGCCTGCGCGCCGAAGAACAATTTCGCGCTGTAGTTGAGGCGGTGCCCAACGCAATTTTGGTGATTGACGATCAAGGACACATCACTCTGGCGAACAGCCAGTCCGAAAAAATGTTTGGCTATAGCAGAGCAGAATTAATTGGCGAACAAATTGAGATGCTGACACCCGAACGTTACCGTCTCGGTCATCCGCAGCTGCGGGCCGGCTTTTTCGCGCATCCTTCAAGCCGTCCGATGGGAGCAGGGCGCGACCTGTACGGACGGCGTAAAGACGGAACGGAGGTACCAATCGAAATCGGATTGAACCCCATTCAAATGAGTACGGGCATGTTCGTTCTTGCCAGCATCATCGACATCACTGAACGCAAGCGCGGAGAGGAGCAGGTGCGATTGCAGAGCACAGCCCTTGAATGTGCGGCAAACGCGATTGTGATCACGGACATAAACGGAAAAATTGTCTGGGTCAATCCCGCGTTTACGGAAAGCAGCGGGTATACGGCAGAGGAAGTGCTCGGCAAGAACCCACGTTTTCTTAAATCGGGTCAACAGGACGACGCCTTTTACCAAAACATGTGGACCACGATTCTGTCGGGTAGGGTGTGGCGAGACACTGTCGTTAATCGCCGCAAGGATGGCACTCTGAATCGCGAGGACATGACAATCACGCCCATTCGCGACCGAGCCGGAAAGATCAGCCACTTCATCGCCATCAAGCAGGACATCACGAAATTGGAGCAGGCGCTCTCAGAGGTAAGAGCGAAGAACGACGAGTTGGCAATGATGACGCAACAGCTTTGGCAGGCTTCGCGTTTAGCGACGGTGGGCGAACTCGCGGCCAGCATCGCTCATGAATTGAATAATCCTCTGGCAACCGTTTCTTTGAAACTTGAAACGCTCGCAAGTCAGCTCATGGCAGAGTCCGACAAACTGCGATCGGTGCAGATCATCGCTGACGAAGTTGAGCGTATGGGAAACTTGGTCGGCAATCTGCTGCAATTCAGCCGGCGCAGCCATCGCCAGGTTTCTACACTTTATGTGCGGCGCGAGATCGACAGCTCGCTCGAACTGATTGAGCACCATCTGCGCACCCATAATATCGAAGTCATCCGTGACTATTCGCCCGAGATGCACGCAATCCAGGCGGATCGCCAACAACTCCGGCAGGTATTCCTGAATCTTCTGACTAACGCCGCTGATGCGATGAAGGATGGCGGAACATTGACCGTCAAAGTCAATCTTTCTCCCGATGAGAGCCGCGTGCGGATCGAATTCGCCGACACGGGCGGTGGAATTGAAGCTGGAAATCTCGAAAAGATTTGGGATCCATTTTTCACGACCAAGCCGGAAGGCAAAGGCACGGGGCTCGGCCTGGCAATTTGCCGCCGCGTAATCGAGGAACACCAGGGCTCGATCGCAATCGAGAGTGAGTTGGGTCGTGGAACGAAGATCATCATTGAGTTGCCGACGAACGGCGCGTCGAATCAAGGTGCAAGCGGCTAATCAAGCGGCTAATAAAGAGAATGGCTGAAGACAGGCCGAAAATTCTGGTGGTCGATGACGAGGCCGAGCTAAAGAACGCCCTCGTCGAAGCTTTGTCGGCGCACTCGTTCGAGGTGCGCGGTTTTTGCGACCCGAATGAGGCGCTCACGGCGCTGGCGCAAGAGAGCTTCGATATTCTGTTGAGCGACTTGATGATGCCGCAAATGGACGGCATCAGCCTGGTAGAAAAGGCGCTCGAAATCGATCCGCACTTGATCGCGATCATCATGACCGGCCAGGGCGCGATTCAAACGGCAGTCGATGCCATGAAGATCGGCGCGTTCGATTACGTGTTGAAGCCGTTTCGCTTTGCCACTCTGCTGCCCACGTTGACTCGGGCGATCAACGCCCGGCGACTGCGACTTGAGAACATGCAGTTGCGGGAGACGGTGGCCATCTATGAATTGTGCCAGACGATTGCATTCACACTCGATCAGCAAACTGTGATTAGCAAATTAGCCGATGCCGCATTGCAGCAGACCGAAGCAGACGAAGTCTCAGTCTTATTGCCCACGACCGACGGCAACGAATTGTATGTTGCCGCCGTGCGCGGAGCGAATCGGCAGCGGCTGTTGGGTGAACGTGTGCCGCTCGAGGAGAGCATTAGCGGGTGGGTCGCGAGCGCGCGCGAACCTCTGCTGCTAAACGGTGAGGTTGATGACTCGCGGTTTCATCCGTTGTGGCCGCATCCTGAAATTCAATCCGCGATTTCGGTCCCAATGCAGGTCGCCGGCAAGCTCGTCGGCACGATCAATATCAACGCCATCGATCGGGCGCGCCCCTTCACACTCGGTCAGATGAAGGCCCTCACGATTCTGGCGAGCACGGCAGCGGCAGCACTGCAAACTGCCTCGCTCTACGAGCAGGTACAAGATCAACGCGAACGATTAGACCAAGTCGTAGCGACGGTGCCCGGTGTCGTCTGGGAAGGATGGGGCGAACCAGACGCGGCCACGCAACGAATAAATTTCGTCAGCGACTACGTCGAGACAATGCTTGGTTATAGCGTCGAGGAATGGCTGTCAACACCGAACTTTTGGCTGCAAATTGTGCATCCCGACGACAAGGCACATGCGGCTGAGGTAACGGCAGCCTCCTTTGCCAGCGGTGAACCTAACGGCATTGTCGAGTTCCGTTGGATCAAGAAAGATGGGTCGACGATATGGGTTGAATCAAACTGGACAGTCATCAAAGACGAGTCGAGTAAGCCGGTCGGAATGCGCGGCGTCACGACGGATATAACCGAACGAAAACGGGCCGAAGAAGCACTACGCGAAAGTGAAGAACGATATAAGAACCTCAGCGATACGGCCTTTGATGGGATTGTGATTCACGCCGGAGGAAAAATCGTTAGCCTGAATCGGGCGTATGCTGAGATGTTCGGATACAGCGTCGAAGAACTAATCGGCGAAGACATTTTGAAATTGACACCCGCTGATGAAAAGCAGTTTGTCAGTTTGCAAATCGACGGCGACGGCGCGCGTTACGAGGCCGTGGGCCTAAGGAAGGACGGCGCCGTTATTACGATCGAAGTAGCTGGCCAGGCGTGCAACTATGAAGGAAAACAAGCGCGTCTAGCCGCTGTGCGCGAC
>DASQYL010000448.1:0-5830 GCA_035639235.1 Pyrinomonadaceae bacterium
GCGTAACAACACCATTCCGGATACGGCTTCGGCAAACACTCCGCTGATCACCGATAACTTTGCGGTGCTGAAGGGCTCTACCGTGCTAGTGCCGGTGCAGTCTGGCTTAACTTCGGGAAGCACGAACACCGGAACAATGGATTTCGTCGACGGGCGTGGCGGCTCGCTGCAGCGCAACTTCACGCGTGGTCCGGGTTTCGGTTTGTTTGGTAACCAGAAGCGCAATCGCTACGAGATCAACGCTCACATGCAGAACATTAGCGGTGAGCATACGATTAAGTGGGGTTTCGAATGGAACCGCAACAAGTACGATATTTCCACCATATCGTCCGGACCTGCTGTGACGTATGCGAACCCACTCGGCGTCACGACCGTAAATCTCCCGCAAGGCGCAGTCGCGACTAACGGTGTTCGCATCACTAACAACTGGGGCGTTTGCACCGTGCGCGGCACCATCATCGTATGCCCGAGCGCGACTTCAGCCGCGCGTCTCACGGGCGGTTCGACCGCGGATTTCCCGACGGCCGGCACGACCGTCGCGACGGGGCGCTTCGCCTCTATTGGTCTTACGGCGGTGCAGTTCAATTCGATTACGACCGCGGAAGCTTTTGGCAATCCGTTCCTCGTACGAACCAGCACGCGCGTGCGTGACTTTGAACTCAACGCCAACACCTTTACCAGCACCGAAGCTTTCTACATTCAGGACGACTACAAGTTCGCCCGCGACTGGCAGTTCAGCATCGGCGCCCGTTGGGATTACCAGCAGGCTTATAACGCTGACGGTACCTCCTATGTGAAGTTCAACAACTTCTGGGACAACCTGGCGCCACGCATTGGCTTGACCTGGGATTTCACCGGCAAGGGCAAAGGTAAGTTGTATGCGAACTACGCGACTTACATCGAGACGCCCATACCGCTGGACGTCAACGTTCGTGCCGCAGGCGGCAGCAGCCAGACAGATAAGAACTTCAACGTCAGCACGCTGAACGCTCCGCCATCAGCCACGATTGCTACCGGCTTTACTCCGGTCAATCTGGGTAACTCAGCGACTCCGATCGATCCCGGTCTGAAGCCGCAGAGCATCGGTGAATACACTGCCGGAATTGATTACGAAGTGCACAAGGACATCGCGGTTGGTGTGCGCGGCATTTACCGCCACATGCGCAACGTAGTCGAGGACGGTTCATTCGACGACGGCAACAATTACTTCCTGTTTAATCCGGGACGTAATGAGCCGGGCACGACTGAGCAGTTAGCTTGCCAAGGAAGCACCGACCCGGCCGACCCGCACGCGCCGCGTTGTTTCGGCCGCGCGCAGCGTTTCTACCGCGCCGTCGAGTTCACGGCCACCAAGCGATTTACTCATAACTATCAGTTCATCGCTTCGTACGTGTTCTCGAGCCTGACCGGTAACTACGAAGGTCTGTTCCGTAACGACAACGGGCAGTCTGATCCGAACATCACTTCGTTGTTCGATCTTCAGAGCCTGCTCGACAACACTTACGGACGTCTGCCGAACGATCGTCCGCATCAGTTCAAGTTCAACGGCAGCTACCAGTTCCCGTTCAAACTGATGTTGAGCGGAAACTTCTATGCCCAATCGGGCACGCCGTTTAACCAACTGATTCCGCACCCTGTTTACGGCAACAACGAAGGGTTTGCGGTGCAGCGCGGCACGGCTGTCGTTCCGACCGTGACGGCTTCAAATCCCGGGTTCCCGAATGTGGTCCAGAGCATCGGCACCAGCCGAACTCCGACCACCTTCAACCTGGATTTGGGTTTCTACTATCCGATCAAGCTTGGTGAGAAGAGAGAACTCCGCTTCACTGGCGATTGGTTCAACGTCTTCAATAGCCAGAGAGCTGTGACCTTGGATCAAACTTTTTCGATTAATAGCGGCGTTGCTGGTGTTCCGGCAGTCGTCAATCCCTTCTGGGGTTCGGCCCTGCTGATTCAGCCGCCGTCATCGTTCAGGTTTGGCGCCAAGTTCACCTTCTAATTAGTTCGCCGTCTCGCGACGGCGACACACCTGCGGGGAGAGGCGCTGGCAACTTGCGTCTCTCCCCATTTTTCTTTTTACTGTCCCGACGTTTTTCTCGACGTCGTTGGCCTCGACACTTTTCATCGCGGCGCCGTTTGTAAAGGGGGTTCCATGCATTTGTTTTCTGTAAAGCCTCTACAGCAGCGAAAGGCATTAGGACTCTGTGCGATCGGGTCTCTGATTCTCTGCACCGGAATTTTGTGCTTCGCACAGGGAAGCGGCAGCGATATGACTGGCAACGGCGGCAGTCACATCATCAATGGCAAGATATTTTTTCCTTCCGGCCGTCGCGCCGAAGGCAGCATTCAAGTCAAGCTGCGCAGTCTGACCACGCCCGATATTTCGATCATGACCGACTCGAGCGGCTCGTTTTCCTTTTCGAATATTGCTCCCGGCAATTACACCGTCGAGGTGAATGCCGGTAGGGATTATGAAGTCGCCGAGGAACGAGTCAGTGTTGAGCCTGACATTCAGTCGGTAACCGGCATGCCCGCGATCCAAGTCAGCCGGCGTTATACGGTTATGATTACGTTGCAGCCCAAGGTGACCGAAAAAACGAAACCATCGGTTGTCAACGCAGCTCTGGCCGAAGTGCCCGACGACGCCCGCACGCTTTATGAAAAGGCCCTGGCTCTTTCGCAAAAGGGCGACACAGCCAAAGCGATCGAAGATTTAAAAGCTGCGCTCTCCATCTATCCGCGTTTTCCCTTGGCCTTGAATCAGCTCGGGGTTGAATATCTGACCATCGGTAACGCGCGGCTGGCGATTGAGCCGTTGCATTCGGCCACGGAATTAAAGCCCGAGGCGTTTTTGCCAAGACTCAACTACGGCATCGCGCTGCTGGAAACCCATCAATTCGCGAGCGCCGAAACGCAACTGCGCGAAGCTTTGAAAATTAATTCCACGCCGTCCGCGCATATGTATCTAGGCATGACGTTGATCGGAGCAAAACGTATCGACGATGCGCAGAAAGAACTCGAAACAGCGATTTCATCCGGCGATAAGAACCTCGGCCAAGCCCATTACTATCTGGGTGGCATATACTGGCAAAAACACGATTATCGCCGCGCCGCAGACGAGATTGAAACGTATCTGCGGCTTACACCCGACGCTCCCGACGCTCAGAAAATTCGCGAGACGATCAAAGAATTGCGCGCGAAGTCATAAGTTTCCCGGCTTTCACAAACCACCCGGCCGCAGTAGAATCCTCAGTTGAAAGGACCTGAAATCATGAATACCCCATCCCTTGATCTAACTTCTAAACGATATCACTCATACAAACTGATTTACGCATTTATGCTACTGGTGGCAGCGGCTTCGTTAATAAATGCCCAAGGCGTCGGAAGTTCGCGCGGACTCGCTGCCGATACTGGCGGTAACACTATTCAAGGCCGCGTATTTTTTCCGCCGGGCGATTCGTCGGCAGGCAAGTCCGTCAAGCTGCACCTCGAAAGTACCGATACTTCTGCCGGGAATACGACCGTTACCGATCAGGACGGCGCCTTTCGTTTTAACGGACTCCAGACCGGAAACTACACGGTCGTGGTTGACGGCGGAAAGGAATACGAATCGACGCGCGAGCCGGTGGCGGTGGGCGGAATCGGCAATGCGCGCATTGTGCAGGTGACGATCCAATTGCGCGCAAAAGCGGACGCTTCGAATCCAGCCTTCGCCGGCGTTCCGCAAAACGCTCTCGCTGCCTATCAGAAAGGAACGGAGGCGGCCCAGAAAAACAAGCCGGCGGAAGCAATCCAATTTTTCACTCAGGCCGTTGCCGCTTATCCGAACTTTGCACTTGCCTTGAACGAGCTGGGCAATCAATATGTGCATCAGTTGCAATGGAGCAAAGCCGCCGAAACGTTTGAGGCGCTTCTGAAATTGAAGGCGGACGACGGTCCCACGCAACTAAATCTTGGCATTGCACTCTACAATGAAGGCGTTGAACTCATGAATCAGCAGAAGTTCGAGGATGCCGAGAAGAAGTTCAACGGCTGCGAGACGCACCTGCGCGAAGCAATAAGGCTCAAGGCTTCGGCATCGGTGGCGCACTACTATCTCGGACTGATGCTGCTTAAGTTCAAAGCGTATGACGAAGCACAGAAGGAACTGGAGCTGTCAATCAGTAGCGGTGGAGAGAATCTGGCGTTGGCCCATAAGATTCTTGGCGGCGTTTACATGACCACACACAAGAACAAAGAGGCGGCCGACGAGTTGGAAAAATATCTCAAACTTGAACCTAAGGCCCCGGATGCCGATCGCATCAGAGCAAGTATCAAAGACCTGCGCAGCAAGCCATGAAGCGCGCGTTCGATCTTGGATCGATTTTGCTCTGCAGCGCGTTTCTCTTCGGCGCGCTGCTGCTGGCTGAATCAACACCAGCGCAAACCAATCCGCAAAAACCTGTCGCGGAATCGGATGACGTCGTGCGCGTCAATACTGAACTCGTGCAGACAGACGTGATGGTGTTCGACAAGCGCGGCAATTTCGTCGACGGGCTCAAGCCGGAACAGTTTGCCCTTAAGATCGATAATAAGCCCACTTCCATTTCTTTTTTTGAGCGAGTGACCGCGGGCAAACTTATCGCCGAGCCGAACTCAAGTTCGTCAGATGCTTCATCGGCGCCGACGATAAGATCGGCCATCGTGCATGGCCGCACCGTAATTTTTTTCATCGACGATCTCCATCTTGCCCCGGCAAGTCTGATACGCACGCGCAAAGCCTTACTGGAATTTATCGATCGCGGCATGGCCGATAACGATGAGGTAGCGATCACTTCTTCCAGCGGACAGATTGGATTTCTGCAACAGTTCACGTCCGATCGTTTTGCCTTGCGCTCCGCGGTGGCGCGGTTGAACTACCGCGCCGGCCCCGGCAAGCAGGACACACTGCAGCCGCCCATGTCCGAATATATCGTGCTGAAGATTCGCGACGGCGATGCTGCGACTATTGACTTTTACGTCTCTGAAATGATGAAGCAGGAATGTGTGCATCTTCCCGGCGGCGGAATTAGCTGCGACATGCTGCCGCAAGCAATGAAACAGCTAGTCATCGAACGCGCGCAGATGATTACTACGCAGACAGCTCCCGACACGGTTAACACTTTGACTTTGCTCGAAGGATTGATGCGCACCGCAGCGCAGCTACCGCGTCGCAAGCTCGTCTTTATGATCTCCGACGGTTTTTATCTGAGCGAACAGTCGATGGCCTCACGCAACAAGATCAGAAAAATTACCGAGGCGGCCGGCCGCGCGGGTGTCGTCATCTACACGCTCGATGCGCGTGGGATTATGGGCGAAACTTTGGATGTGACTAACGATCGTCCGGTAGATGGCGGCGCCCTTACCACTGGTCTGACGGGTGATCATCTCGCCGCGTCGCAGGATGGTATGAATGCGCTGGCCGGCGACACAGGCGGCCGCGCGTTTCGGAATACGAATGCGCCGATGTCCGCGTTTGTCGACAAGATTCTCGACGAGACATCAAACTATTATCTACTCGCCTGGCGTCCTGACAACGAAGAGCAAAAGCGCGGCAAGTTCAACCATATCGAAGCGAGCATTGTCGATCGCCCTGATCTCACCGTTCGTCTTCGCTCCGCCTATTTCAAGTCTGCGCCGTTGCCGATTCTTTCGACGAAAAGGAAAACCGAAAAGGACCCGGCGAAGGCGCGCGAAGACGACATGCGGATGATAATCGATGCGCCGATCGCGCAGGCGCAAATACCGACTAATCTGGATTTGCGTCTCGCACAGATGCCCGGCGTCGGCACGCAAGTGGCCGCGGCCATCG
>DASQYL010000449.1:0-3351 GCA_035639235.1 Pyrinomonadaceae bacterium
CAATGCGTGGGGCGGTACGACTTACATGTGGCACCAGTTGCTGGCTGAGAAGGGTTACATCATTTGGATTTGCGATAACCGCACTGCCAGCAACAAAGGCGTCAATTCTGCGTGGCCGCTCTATCACAATTTCGGTGAGCTAGAGTTGCGCGATCTCGAAGACGGTTTCGCTTGGTTAAAGCAGCAACCTTACGTCGACGGATCGCGCGTCGGTCTGTGGGGTTGGAGTTACGGCGGATTCATGACGAGCTACGCGCTGACGCACAGCCAGACTTTCAAGATCGGAATCGCCGGGGGCACGGTGAGTGACTGGCGCAACTACGATTCGATTTACACCGAACGATACATGGGCACTCCGCAGGATAACGCGGACGGCTACTGGAAGAGCTCGCCCGTTCATTTCGCGAAAGACTTGCACGGCAAGCTGCTCCTGATTCACGGGGCGATAGACGACAACGTCCACCTGGCGAACACCATGCAGTTTCTGTATGAATTGCAGAAAGCCGGCAAGCAAGTGCAGTTGATGGTCTATCCCAAGTCGCGCCACGGCGTCACCGATCCGGTTTTAGTGAAACATCTGCGACAGATGATGACGGATTTTATCGTTGGGAATTTGTGAGAAAGTTGCTTGAGGATCATAGATCGTTTTCAGTGAGGCCAGTCATTTTCAAGAAGTGGCGAAGCATTCCTGTCTTCAAGTTTTGATTGCCGTGAATTGGAACGGAAATCCTCACTTCGCTCACACGCTTACCGTAGATGTGATGGCTGCCCTTGATTCGCAATAACGACCAATCATGTCGCTCGAGTATTTTCGCGAATTCTTTCCCAGAGATCGACCTCATAGAGCGACTGTAGCACTACCATCAGTTAATTGTGGGTGGAGGGTGCATTAAATTGGATTTCCGTAAAGCTGCTAACTACTGCGATGTAAAGAGAAAGGTCTTCCGTGAGGGTACAGCAATTAGTCCGTCTAAACTGCAATTTCCATTACGCGATCCTGGGCGGTCAGCGTTATCGTCGCCAAGTCTACTCCCAGGCAACCTTCAATCGCCTCGTGAACATTGTGAAGCAACTCATCGATCGTTTCACCTTGGCTGGCACAACCTGGAATAGCCGGAACCTCAGCCCAGTAACCACCCTCTTCCGCCTCATGAACGATAATCTTAATCTTCATGGGTTGATTATAGCATTCCGTATTATCTCGTCTGACACTTCGGACACCAATAAGTCGATCTGCCGCCATGCGTGGCGCGGCGAATCTTCGCGCCGCACCTGACGCAAGGTTCGCCTTCGCGTTCGTAAACTTGCCAGAACCTCTCGAACGCGGCGCCATATGAGAAGCCTTCTTCCAAACTGATCGAGCCGCGGATGTGATCGACGGCGAACTGAAGTACTTCGCGAATAGCGTCATACAGTGCGGGCACGCGCCGCGGTGAAAGCTTGTTTGCCGGCTTGAATGGATTGATACGCGCGCGAAAGAGCGCTTCGGCGGCGTAGATGTTCCCGAGGCCGAGCACTTTGGTCTGATCGAGCAGCAGGGTCTTAAGCGAACGTTGCGATCGGTTCAGCGTTTCTTTCAGGTAATTAAGATCGAATTCATCGCCGAAGGGTTCAGGTGCGAGTTCTTTGATTCCTTTTGTCTGCGATAGCTTGGATGAGTCGATCAACTTCATGACGCCGAACTGGCGTTGGTCGCGAAAGACGAGACGTTGGTCCTGATCGAGATAGAAAATCGCGTGAGCGTGTTTGGGAAGTTCGTCGTCGGTATTGAGCAGCACGAACTTTCCGGTCATACGCAGGTGAACGGCGAGAATCAGATTTTGAGCCCGCTGCGCGCGCTTTGGCGGCGCGACGCCCGCGCTCCCGGTAGGACGCGCGAGCTGGGCCAGGATGAACTTGCCACGGCGGGAGACGCCGATAATCCTGGCGTTCTTAATTCTTCGATTGAATGATGCGACCGTGAGCGGCGCGATTAATTTGGCCAGACGCACCTCGCTCGCGACGATTGTTCGCCCAAGAATTACTCGTCGCAGTGCGCGCACGACGTGCTCGACTTCCGGCAGCTCCGGCATTCGCGCAGTGTGAAATCAGAGGCTGCCGAAAGTCAAAAGCAGTTCATACTCTCATCCAATAAACGTATCGGCTTAGAACACGTGCAGCACCAGCAGGATGATCACAATCAATACGATCAATCCCAAGCCGCCGCTTGGTCCATAACCCCAGTTACGGCTGTACGGCCATGCCGGCACCGCGCCTAAGAACAGAATTAACAGCAAAATAAGCAGGATCAATCCCATGACAGAAATCCTCCTCCTCGGTAATTTCTATTTGCGACGGATTTGATTGGCAACGACCGTGCCGCGGTAGCGCAAATTGTTAATTTGCGATTGCGTTAAGAATGCGTAGGCAGGATGCCTGCGAACCGCACGCAGGATGCGCGCGCTCCGATGTGCTAGTGCGGTTGCGATCCGATGATTGGTTCGATCTCGTCGCGAACCTTCTCGACGAGTCCGCGTTTACGTGCTTCGATGTTCAAACGTAACAGCGGTTCGGTATTTGACGGACGGATATTGAAGCGCCAATCGTCGGTCGTGAGTGAGTAGCCATCGGTGAAATCTTCTTGGCCGCGCGTGTGAAAGTGTTCTTTGACAGCCTCGATAGTCTGGTGCGCATCGTTGACTTTGTAATTCAACTCGCCGGACATGAAGTGGCCTTCCATGTACGGCCGCATCGTTTCGGAAAATGATTTACCAGTGCGCGAGAGTTGTTCGAGCACGAGCAGGAAGGGAATCACGCCGTTGTCGGCATAAAAGTTTTCGCGAAAGTAATAGTGCGCGCTCATCTCGCCGGCAAAGATCGCGTTCTCTTTGCGCATGCGATCCTTGATGAAGGCGTGTCCGCTTTTTGAAATTATCGGTTGCGCTCCGTGTTGCTCGCAGACTTTGAGCGTCGGCCAGATCACGCGCGGATCGAAAATAATTTTGTTGTCGTTGCCGTGTTTCGTTAGCAGGAGATCGGCGAGCAGCGCCGTCACGTACGCGCCGGAAATAAATTCGCCTTTCTCATCGAGAAACATGCAGCGGTCGGCATCGGCGTCCCAAATTGCCGCGAAATCAAACTTGCCGTTTCGCACCATCTCTTCAGACTCGGCGCGGTTTTGTTCCTTCATCGGATCGGGCGTGCCTTTCGGAAACGTGCCGTCAGGTTCCCAATTCAACCTGGTCAGATTCAAACCCAGGGTCTTTGCGATCAAATCGACGCCGCGCCCGACGTATCCAAAGTTAGCATTGGCGAGCAGGTGAAAGGGCTTGATTACAGAACGATCGACAAATTTCAGAATGTGATCGACAT
>DASQYL010000450.1:0-2691 GCA_035639235.1 Pyrinomonadaceae bacterium
CGACAAACGCGATCCGATCAGAGCTGCCGCGCAGGTCGTCGCCGCCTATCAGGAAATCTTTCCGCTGAATGAATCTGAGATCGACGCGCTGTACTCGCTAACGCTCACGCGGCTTGGTTTCAGCGTCCTGATTGCCGCGAAGCAAACGCGCGCGGCGCCCGGCAATGAGTACTTGAACATCTCGAACGCAGCCGTCTGGTCTCTGCTGGAAAAGCTGCGAGAGGTTCCTTTTGACTGGCCCACGCGCGCCATCCGGTTCGCGGCGGGAATACCGGTCGTGAATTATCAATCATCAACCCGACGTCCGGCGACAGAGTTGCTTGCGCATCGCGAGCGAAGTCTTGGTCCTTCGTTGAGTGTCTCTTATGAATCACCGCTGCACATCGTCGCGGGTTCGCGGCAATTTCTCTTTGACGCACTGGGCCGCCGTTATTTGGATTGCGTAAATAACGTCGCGCATGTCGGACACAGTCATCCTTACGTCGTGCGCGCCGCCAGCGAGCAGATGGCGCGGCTAAATACGAACACGCGCTATCTGCATGAACTTTTAACCGAATACAGCGAGCGATTAATCGCGACGTTGCCCGAACCGCTACAGGTAGTTTATTTCGTCAATAGCGGCAGCGAGGCCAATGAACTGGCTTTGAGAATCGCGCGTGCGCACAGGCACAGAACTGATGTGATCGTGATCGATTGCGCCTATCACGGAAATACCAGCGCGATGATCGACATCAGTCCTTACAAATTCGATGGCCCAGGCGGACGCGGATGTCCGATGTGCGTTCATAAAGCCTCGCTGCCCGATATCTATCGCGGCCAATATCGCGAGAACGACGCAGGAGCGCGATACGCGCAGAGCGTGGCCGATGCTGTGCAGCGCGCCGAACAAAACGGCGGCGTCGCAGCGTTCTTCTGCGAATCAGCCGTGAGCTGCGGGGGTCAGATAATTCTGCCTGATGATTACCTGCGGCAGGCATACGCGGCCGTGCGCGCTGCCGGCGGCATTTGCGTCGCCGATGAAGTGCAGACAGGCTTTGGCCGCGGCGGCTCGCACTTCTGGATGTTTGAGACGCAAGGCGTCGTGCCGGACATCGTGACCTTAGGCAAACCAATCGGTAATGGGCATCCGATCGGCGCAGTGGTGACGACTCGCGAAATAGCGGACTCGTTCGCCAACGGCATGGAGTATTTCAATACCTTCGGCGGCAATCCAGTCTCGTGCGCCGTTGGGCTGGCCGTGCTTGAAACAATCAAGGAAGAGGAGTTACAGCAGAATGCGCACCACGTGGGGGCGTATCTCAAAGAGCGATTGACAGAATTGAAGTCGACGCATCCGTTGATTGGCGACGTGCGTGGGTTGGGTCTCTTCATCGGGATCGAATTTGTTCGCGATCGCGAGACGCTCGAACCCGCCGGTCGCGAAGCCGCGGTCGTGGTCGAACGAATGAAAGAGCGCGGCGTGCTACTGAGCACTGACGGGCCGTTTCACAACGTGATCAAGATCAAGCCGCCGCTTCCTTTTTCGCGTCGAGATGCCGATGAAGTAGTTTCGAAGCTGGACATGGTACTCGAGGATTTCAGGAATTAATCCGCAGATTATGCCGATTTACGCGGCGTAATCTGCGGATAAGCTGCTGCCGCCGTTGAAAAACGATATCCGATGACAAATCTGGCACACTATCTTAACTGGCAACCCCCGTCGCATTGGCGGAAGATCACTACGATCGAAATGCACACCTGTGGCGAACCTCTGCGGGTGTACACGTCCGGCTTGCCTGAAATCAAAGGCGATACAGTGCTCGAAAAACGTCGTTACTTCCGCGAGCAATACGATCACATTCGCAGCGGAACGATTTGGGAGCCACGCGGCCACGCTGACATGTACGGCGCGATCATTACATCGTCAGTCGACGCCGATGCCGACGTCTTCTTTCTGCACAACGAAGGCTACAGTACGATGTGCGGTCACGCGATCATCGCTTTGACGAAGCTGGTGATTGAAACGGGAATGGTTCGAAAAGCGGGTGACGATCAGCAGATCACTTTCAATGTTCCCGCCGGCAAAGTTCATGCGCGCGCGTTGATCGAGAACGGCAAAGTCCGCGAAGCTTCGTTTCGTAACGTGACTTCGTTTTTGTATCTCAGTAACGAAGCGGTTGAAGTTCCGGGTCTGGGACTCGTGCGATTCGATGTTGCGTACGGCGGCGCCTTCTATGCTTTCGTCCAGGCCGAACAGTTGGGATTAACTCTTGAGGCGAACGACTATTCGAAGCTGATCGACTACGGCAGACGAATCAAGCGTGCGGTAACCGCAAATTTTCCGATTAAACATCCATTCGAAGCGGAGTTAAGTTTTCTTTACGGTACGATTTTCGTTGGGCCGCCTGCGAACGCTAATCATCACAGTCGCAACGTCTGCGTCTTTGCCGAAGGCGAAGTCGATCGCTCGCCGACCGGAACCGGCGTCAGCGCGCGTGCGGCAATCCATCACGCGCGCGGCGAATTGAAACTAAACGAGAAGATTACGATCGAAAGCATTCTCGGCAGCGTGATGAGCATGCGCGCGGTGGAAGCGACGAAGTTCGGGCCGTATGACGCGGTGATTCCCGAAGTAAGCGGGACAGCTTCGATCACCGGCAGAAGCGAGTTCTATTTCGATCCAGACGATCCCTTTCGCGACGGTTTTATTTT
>DASQYL010000451.1:0-10180 GCA_035639235.1 Pyrinomonadaceae bacterium
CACGGGCGATCTCGAATTCAAGCACGTTCTCAAAGACATCCAGACGCTCAACGAAGAAGCGCGCAAAGGCACTTACGACGTCACCGCGATCAGTTTTCATGCTTACGCGTACGTCGCGGCCAAGTATGCGCTGCTCCCACACGGCGCTTCGATCGGCGATAACTATGGACCAGTCGTCGTCGCACACGACGAAGTTCAGGCCTCCCAGATATCCGATCTCAAGATTGCGGTCCCGGGAACGCTCACCAGCGCCTTTCTGGCGTTGAGCATTCACACGCCGAAGTTCAATTATGAAGTCGTGCCGTTCGATCAGATCATCGAGGCAGTGGTCGAACGAAAATGCGACGCGGGCCTTTTGATCCATGAAGGCCAGCTTTTTTATCAGAATCACGGATTGCACAAAGTGCTGGACCTCGGCGAATGGTGGCACGAACACACCGGCGGTTTGCCTCTGCCGATGGGGGGCAACGCGATTCGTCGCGATCTCGGCGCAGAGACGATCCGCGAAGTGTCTGATTTGCTCCGCGAAAGCATTCGTTATTCGCTCGACAATCGCGAAGATGCTTTGCAGTATGCTCTACAGTTTGCTCGTGAAATGGATCCGGCGCTCGCCGATCGTTTCGTCGCGATGTGGGTCAACGAACTGACCCTCGATTACACCGAGCGCGGCCGCGAAGCCGTGCGCCGTCTCCTTGCCGAAGGTCACGAACGCGGCGTCATTCCTCATCGGGTAGACGTGCAGTTTGTTGAATGACTAGACGAAGAGTATTTTTAATTTTCGCGGTAGACCCTCACCTTAACCCTCTCCCAGCCGGAGAGGGAATAAGAACAATCCATGACGATCTCGCCCGCACGTCGCGCCGCATTTGAAATCCTGCGGCGCGTCGAAGATGAGGGTGCTTATTCATCGACGCTACTCGCGCGCATGGATGACGACCTGAGCGCGAAGGATCGCGCGCTGTGTCATGAGATCGTGCTTGGCGTCGTGCGCCGGCAATTGTGGTTGGATAGAACGATCGAACACTTTGCTAATCGTCGAATTGATTCGCTCGATTTGCCGGTTGTCATCGCGTTGCGAACCGGCCTATATCAATTGCGTTTTCTCTCGCGCGTGCCCGCGTCGGCAGCAATCAACGAGTCCGTCAATCTGGTTAAAGCCGCGCGCCTCAAGTCAGCAGCGACTTTCGTGAATGCGGTTCTGCGGCGCGCGACGCGCGAGCCTGACTATGATCCTGCCTTCGGTGTGATCGATCCGATCGAGAAGCTCTTGATTGAAACGTCTCATCCCGCGTGGTTGATAGAACGATGGGCCATGCAATTCGGATCGGATCAGGCGGCGGCGATTGCGCAAGCGAACAATCGGCCGGGTGCAACTCAATTTCGTCTCAGTGTCAAAGCGATCAAAGATGTTCCGCAGCTGGATGAACTTCTCAAGCACTTGCAATCCGACGGTGCGATTGAACCATCGCCGATAGTTCGTAACTCCTGGCGTCTAAATCGTTCTTCGTCCGATTGTCCTTTGCGGTTAAGGTCCTGGGCGGAAGATGGACTGGTCTACTTTCAGGATGAAGGTTCGCAACTCGTGGCTCACTTGCTTGGCGTCCAGGAAAATGAGCGAGTGCTCGACGTGTGCGCGGCGCCCGGCGGTAAGTCTACATTGATGGCGGCGTTGGCTCCGCGTTGCCGAATCATCAGTTGCGAACTCTACGAGCACCGCATGCGCACGATGAAGGAGCTGGCAATCCATCAAGGCGCCCACAACATCGATTTCGTTATCCATGATGCGACGCGGCCGCTGCCTTTTCTTGCCGCGTCTTTTGATCGCGTGCTGGTCGATGCACCGTGCTCCGGCACCGGCACGTTGCGCCGCAATCCCGAGATTCGCTGGCGGCTGCGACCTGAAGATGTCTCTCAATTGGCTGAGAAACAGAAAACGATTCTGGCAAATGCGAGCGAGTCCGTACGCGCCGGCGGTTCACTCCTATATTCGACGTGTTCGCTTGAAATCGAGGAGAACGAAGCAGTCGTCAAATATTTCTTGAATCATCATTCTGATTTTGAAATCGATCGATTCGAATCGCAGATTAAATTCGAAACTGAAGCAGGCGCTAGGCGCACATGGCCTTATCGCGACGAAATCGATGGTTTCTTCGCCATTCGGTTTCGCCGTTTTGGAGTGGGCAACGCCCGCCTTCAATAAGATTCTTAAAATCTGTCGGCCGCAATCGGAAAGGGTGGGTGACCCCCGCCTCTAAACGAAATCGAGGCATTTATAGCAAGTTCCGCGGCTATCGCTCCTTAAGGGCCACATGTTAGACTGCGCGTTGCTGCAATAGGCCCTGAACCGACCGTGTCTGCAATCAGCCAAACTTTAACTGTCATAAAGCGAATCGCGATTGTGATTGGGATTGCAATTGCGTTCTCGCTCGGCTTGATCGGCGCAATTTACTTATCGCTGCGTAGCTCAGAGACTCGTGTGCCGGACATCGTCGGCAAGGATCGCAACGCCGCTGAGACCACGATCAGCGACGCCGGCTTGAACTTTCGCGTGCGCGCCGAACGCGCGACCAGCGAAGCCAAACCAGGCACTGTCCTGATTCAACTGCCGCATGCGGGCGAAATGGTCAAAGTTGGCCAGACCGTGGCTGTCGATATCAGCCGCCCGACGAAAGAAGGCGAGGTCTCGCAACCGGCGAATGCGAACAGCGAAAGCTCGCCGACACCTGAAAATAGTTCGTCTGCGGCAAACAATTCGAACGCGAACTCAAACGCAAATAAACGGAAGCCATCGAATCGAAACGCGAACGCAAACGACAATTTGAACGGCAACGAAAACCGAACGGCGAATCGAAACCAGAATCGCAATGCGAACCGGGCGACGAACGGCAACGCTAATTCCAATGCGACACACACGAATACAAACATGACGCCAGCTAACCGCACGAGCACCAACGCAAACGCGAATCGGCGTCCGCCGGTCCGAACACCGACTCCTTAGATTTTCACGATGATCGAAATAGCCCCTTCAATACTCTCAGCAGATTTCACGCGGCTCGGCGAAGAAATTTCCATCGTCGAGAAAGCGGGCGCTTCAATACTTCATGTGGATGTCATGGATGGCCGCTTCGTTCCGAACATCACGGTCGGTCTGCCGGTCGTCAAAGCGATCGCGCACGCTACGCAATTGCCCATCGACGCTCATTTGATGATTGTCGAGCCCGGTGAATACGCGGACAAGTTCGCCAAGGCCGGCGCGCGCATGGTCTCGATTCACATCGAGGCCGACAGAAATGCGCATCGCACGCTCATCAGCATCAAGGCTGCGGGCGCGTTGGCTGGCATCGTTATTAATCCTGCCACCTCTCTGGGCGCGCTCGACGAGGTAATCAAGTTTGCCGATTACGTTTTAGTCATGTCAGTCAATCCCGGCTTCGGCGGCCAGGAATTTATTCCCGATTCGCTCGACAAGGTGCGTCGCCTGCGAAAGATGATTGACGAGCGTGGCCTCAAGACGCGTATAGAGATTGACGGCGGGATCAACGTGGACAACATCGCCGAAGTAACCGGCGCCGGCGCCGAGATTATCGTAGCCGGATCCGCAATTTTTGGCGCTAAGGACCCGGCCGTGGCGCTGCGACAACTCCGCGAAGCTACCGTCCTGTGGGTCTAGGGTATTTGTTTGGCCGGACAAACTTTCCCCGGCAAAAATCATCGGAATCAATCGACAGCCTGAAGCTTTTCATCCATACTGTCCCGGCAAGTCAGTTTTCTGGAGGATTTTGCATGTCTTTTCACTTAACGCGAGCCCGCCTTCACAGTTTTGCGCGCGGTTTTTACTTCGCAATTGCGGTCACCGGTGTGATCGTAGCGCTGACGCCAGCGGTATTCTCCCAAAAAGACAATAAGAGCCAGGCACAATCCGGTCTAACGAACGTCCAGCGCATGGACCTCATGCGTAACAAGCTGGAAGCTATGCGTCGTTCGCTGGAGAACGCAATCGCTGCCATTCCGGCGAAAGCGGACAGCGATAAAACGAAGAATGCTGACGATCCTCGCACACGATTACAGGGATTGAACAAAGAAGTAGGGCAAGTGTTAAATGACGTCAACGATCTCCACGCCAAAGAGGATCATTCGGAAAAATATGATGCATCGAAGCTTGATGGTCTCGAAACTTCCGTCGCCGATCTCAACACCAGAGTTGAAGCGGGGTTGACCCAAACCGCAAGCGCGCGGACTGCGGCCGGTGACCAAGCGTCATCAACCTATCAACCGAAACGCGAAAAGGGACATCGCCGGATGCTGGGATTGTTGCCCGGTAAGAGCAACGACAAGTATGCCGAGTTGACTGGCTCAGTCGCGCCTGGACGCGATCGTCAATTGTTTCTCGAGGCGACCAAGGAAGTGCGCAAGGGTAATCACGATACGGGCCGTTTACTGTTTACGACAATCATCACGACCTATCCGGATTCTCCCTACCTGCCGATGGCCAAGCTCGCCATCGCCGATTCTTTTTATCTCGAAGGCGGCACGAGCGGTTTGATTCAGGCCAGCCAGGCTTATCAGGATTGGCTAACCTACTTCCCCACCGATCCTTTGGCCGATGCCGCTATGATGAAAATCGCTGAGAGCGAAATGCGTCAGATGGGTCTGTCAGACCGCGACGTCTCGCACGCGCGTAAAGCCGAGCAGCGTTTGAAAGCGTTGCTGCAACAGTACCCGCAAACCAAGCTGCGACCTGAAGTCGAACAGCGACTGCGCCAGGTACAGGACAACCTGGGTGATCACAGCTATGGAGTCGCAGACTTTTATCGTCAGCGCTACAACGGGAAAAAAGGTGGCTTGAAAGGTGCGCAGGATCGCTATAAGGAGATCATCGAGAAATATCCCAACTATTGCCGGATGGACGATGTGCTCTATTACTATGCGTGGACCTTTACAGTAGAAGAAGAACCCGACGAAGCCGCAAAGTATTATCAACGATTGGTGCGCGACCATCCGAACAGTCCGTATGTCGATAAGGCGAAAGAGCAATTGAATATCATCGGCGCCGCGATTCCGGAACCCGATCCCGCTCGCAAGGCCGTGGCGCCATGCGAGAAGCCAGGCTTTATGTCGAACATGATGCAACAGATCACCGGCAGCGCTAATATCGACACTAGTAATAATGGAATTCTGATTACGAAGCATGGTGAAGGAACGGATCTGATCGACAAGGCGATTCAGAACAATGGTCAGATATCCGAAAACGATATTCGTGTTTATCAGCAGACGAGTTCGCAGCCGGCGCCGGCAAAGACTACGCCGCCACCGACAAAACCGAATGATTCTTCCCCTGATCCGAACAACAGTGCGCGGCCGCCTGCCTCGCCTACACCCAAACCGTAAATTCGTGTTCGCATGACGCCGTCCCCAGAAGGCTGGTCCAACGAACTGTCACGCCGTCACCGGACGGCGACAATCTTCGTTGCGGGCTTTCTGCTTCTCGACGTTGCGCTATTGGCCATTGCATACCTGGCCGCGGATCGGCTTTACCGGCCTCGCGATCCGTCCTGGACTATGGCTCTGTGGATTGCGATCGTAGTTTTTGGCTTTGGCGCGCTGGTGCTGCGTCGCACAAAGTTTGCGGCCATGCGTCTGAAAGATATTGCTGCCTTGAAAGGCGTCTCTGGCTTATTGAGGACCTTGCAGGATACGACCGTTCAGGTGGCCTGCATCGGTGGCGCCATTGGTCTAATGGGATTCATGCTCGTTATCCTCACTGGCGATTGGACGAACACCTTACGCGCGGCGGGCGTCTCTGCGATCGTTTTGATCTATGCTTATCCTTTCCGTAGCGCGTGGGAACGCGTAGCCCGACAGCTCGCGCCAGAGTCATGACATGTACTCACCGGCTTGATCGAATACGACGACTGGTTCGTCGACTCACAACTTTCACACCCATACGAATACTCAATGTTTGATATCCGGCATGCGCGAACGTATCGTTTATCTCTAGTCTTGCAACCGTGTTCTCTCAAAGCGCAACTGTTGCAGTTACCAGTTAATTCGCTTAATTACCGTTGAATTCCAAAGTATCAGCGAGCTTAGGCGTCCTGCTTGCCTTCCTATCGGGTGAAATCAAAATGAGAACCAAGGGGGTTATTATGAAGAAGCTGTTAACATTAATGCTGTTGCTCTCCACGTTTGCATTCGTACCACTGACTAAGGCCGCGAACCTGAAGACGAGCGCGGCGTTGAATAATCCGCAGCTCCGCATTCAGATTGGCCAGCGGCGTCGACACCGCCGCGATTATGACGACTACGCGTACGGCAACCGAGTTGGATACGGGCGTACGTGGACCGTCGACGTACAGAGAGGTTTCCGCACTTATCGCGAAACCTATCAGATGATCGATGGTCGTCGAGTCTTGATTAGCCGAGTGCGACTGTACTAACAATCGAGACTAAGTAAAGAAGAGCCGCGACTCGTTTGACCGAGCCGCGGCTTCTTTTTTTTTCCTAACAAAGTATGGCTTAATTTACCGCTGGGCTACTCGGCACTCGCGGAGTCGAAGACTGTGAGTTGAATTGCTTTCCGGAGCCGCGACGCCGCAGAAAACTGGCGCCATCTTCCTTTGAAACTACACCGCGTTGCATCAGATCGTGAACCGCGCCATCAAGCGTGACCATTCCATGCGCGCGTCCCGTTTGCATTACATTCGCGATCTGATGTGTCTTGCCTTCGCGAATGAGGTTAGCAACTGCGGGAATGTTCACCAGAATCTCAGCCACGGCCACCCGGCCTTTATGATCGGGACGGGGCAAAAGCGCCTGAGCAACCACGCCGCGCAGACTCTCTGAAAGCATGACGCGAATCTGGGTTTGCTGCGCTTCGGGAAAAACGTCGATTACGCGATCGATTGTTTTGATAGCGCTGTTGGTGTGCAAGGTGCCAAAAACGAGGTGACCTGTTTCGGCGGCGGTAATTGCCATCGATATCGTTTCCAGGTCGCGCATTTCACCCAGCAAAATAATGTCCGGGTCCTCGCGTAACGCCGCTCTTAAAGCATTCTCGAACGACTTAGTGTGGCTGTCGATTTCTCTCTGGCTAACCAGGCAGCGATGATTGCTATGCACAAACTCAATTGGATCTTCGATCGTGATGATGTGCGCCTGCTCCTGCATGTTGATGGTATGAATCATCGCGGCGAGCGTTGTGCTTTTCCCTGAGCCCGTCGGGCCCGTCACCAGAATCAAACCTTCGGAAGCATCGATGAGCGTCGAAAGCTGACTCGGCAAGCCAAGCTCCTGGATCGTCTTGATGTCTTCCGGTATCAGACGAAACACCCCGGACATACCGTGGCGCTGCATGAAGACGTTCATGCGAAAGCGTCCGATCCCCGCCAGCGGATAACTCAAATCGAGATCCCAGTTTTCCTTAAAGCGCTGCCTTTGGGTCTCGGTAAGGATTTCGAATATGAGACTCTCAGCGGTCTCAGCCGTCACTTCGCGATAATTCAGCTTCACCATGTCGCCATGAATGCGCATGTATGGCGCAGAGCCAGAGGTGAGGTGGAGGTCCGATGCTCCTCGCTCCTTCATTTCTCTAAGCAGTTCGTCTAGTCGTGGCATAGTTTAATCTTCGGATTGATTGAGGGTCTTCCGATGTCCGTTGGTTGAACCCGGCGAGCGTTCCGATAACGAAGAGCGTTTCGGAGTTGAATCGAGGCGTGATGGTCTCGATGTTGAGGCAGCCCGAGGCTGCGCTAACTTCAATATACCAAAACCGAACAGCGCGCGCCTAGACATAACTTTCGACTTCAAGAGATTTCTTTTTCGGCTCAACTCACTGGGACCAATGAGTTGAGACCGCGAGTTCCTCCGGGTGTCACTGAAAGTGTCAATCTGAATGATTGATCTCTAAGAGTTTCGTAAAATCCTTAAAGTTTTCTGCGGTTCAGCCGCTGGCATTGGTGTTGCACAACCGAACGGCGCGGTTGGTTGGAATTGCCGCAAAATTGGAGCCGATAGCGAGGTAATAGTGAAATCGACTAATCAAGAAATCAGCCAGATGACGGTGACGGGAAATCTGAAAGAAGCCGGTCGCTCAGTCATTGAAACGCTGATGGTTATCACGATTGCGGGGATCATCACGTCGGTCGCCGTTCCACAGATGCTCTCGGCGCGGCGCCTGATTCGCGCCAGTTCAATGGCTCGTGAGGTCGAAGCGCAAATGCGGTTCGCGCGTCAGCAGGCGATGACGCAGAGACAAGCTATTACTTTCCAATACGACAACACGACGAAGACCGTCAAGATTTACGATCACAACAACACCAACAATGCGAACGCCGGCTGCAACATGACGGGCGTCGCAGTGCTTTCTGCGTCAGGCTATCCAAACACGGCTTGCACGACGATCATGACGACGATTCCGCTGGCCACCGGTGCGAATGCGTCGGAACTTACCTACGGGCTTCCCAACGGCATCACGAGCACTACTCTCGATGACGGAAATACGCTTACGGCGCTTTCGGGTTCAGGTCTGGTAAACATCACGTTTCAACCGGACGGCACCGTCGTCGATGCGTCAGGAAATTACACCACAGCCACGATTTTCTTCTACAACAATCAAGCTCCAACGCAGACAGCTTCTGCAATTTCGGTGTTGGGCGCAGCCGGCCGAATTAAGGTCTGGAGGTATAGCAGCAGTGCAAGCAAATTTGCCGAATAAGCCTCGTCAGAACCGCGATTCAGAAGTCGGCATGACCATTTTGGAAATGGCGGTGGCGACACTGATTTTGACCGTCGGGTTGCTCGCGCTCGCAGGTTCGATCGGCTACGCGATCGCAGTCAGCAACAAGGGCCGGAATCTTACCAACACCAAACTGGTCGCGGTTTCGATGCTCGAACAAATGGAGACGCTGCGCAACACGGGTCGGCTCTCGTTCGGGCAGATCGCAAACGTGGGCGCAGTCGACAACACCGGTGCGGCCCAGAACTTTTCGGGTTTTCCGACTGGGTTTCAGCCGGTCTCGATCAATCCCGGACCGGATGGAATATTCGGCACTCAGGATGATCTAATCGATCCGGCTACCGGTCAAACTCAGCCCACTTGGGCGATGGCGAACTGTTCGCGCGACATTTTGATTACAAATCTAAGTACGAACTTAAAACGCGTACAAGTAACGCTGCAATACCAGGATTCCGGCGGCCAAACCCGCAACCTGGTCGCCGTGAGCTATCTCAACAACGACGCTCGCAGCAACTTCCGGTAATTCAAAGAGAGGCGACCGCCGGTCGAAGATGATATGACTTCACGAACGAAAAGATGCCGACAGTCAGGCTATTCAATGATCGAGTTGATGATTGCGCTTGGCTGCATGATGGTGATTGGCGCTGCGTCACTGGCGTTAGTGGGCAGCAGCGTGAAGTTTGCCAATTCAACGTACAACCTGACCGACGCTGAGCAATCTTTGCGCACGGCCCATGAAGTCATCAACCGCGATCTTACGACTGCGGGCGACGGACTGAAAGGAATCGGCACGATCACCGCACCCGTTGCTTTCGTGCAAAATTATCTGACGCGCACTCCGGTCACCTGTAACGACGCCAACTTTCCCTGTATCGGACTGGTGACGTCGGACCATTCGATTCCCGCCGGGATTGGAATTTCGCAGTCGAGTCCGGCGGCAAACTTCCTGGCGAACACAGATCGCATCTCGATGCTGATCCGCGACACGACTTTTAATAACGGCAATACCGTGTCTCTGTTGGCGGGAAAGATGAGCGTAGTGGGAACCAGCACGAATATTATCGTCGCGCCGGCTGAAGTTTCATTATTTCAGGTGGGCGAAATTTACGCTTTTGTCTCGCAAAATAGCGCGGCCTTCGGCGTAGTCTCCTCGATCACGCCGGCGCTCAATACGGTCACGCTAACCAACGGTGACGCGTATAGCCTTAATCAAAACAGTCTAACTTCATCGCTCGGGCAAGTAGCAACGTTTGTTGCCGGTCTAAATACCGCACCGGTCGCCGTCATGCGGCTGCAGGTTGTTCAGTACTACGTTACTTCTACTGGTCTGTTGATGCGACGCGTCATCGGCATAAGAGGCGCTGGTTTTCGCGACAGCGTCGTCGCCGAACACGTGACGAATCTGGCCTTTCGATATTTGACGAACCTTACCGACTCTAACGGCAA
>DASQYL010000452.1:0-12322 GCA_035639235.1 Pyrinomonadaceae bacterium
GATCATGGGACTTATCCGTTCGTGACATCTTCCAGCACGGTGGTTGGCGGCGCATTGGCTGGAACCGGACTCGCGCCAAAACATCTGACTGGCGTGCTGGGCATCGTGCGCACTTACACGACGCGCGTCGGCGAGGGCCCATTCCCAACAGAGATGCTCGAAAGCGACGCAGAGCTGGGCCAATTAATTCGCGAGCGCGGACGCGAGTACGGCGCTTCGACCGGCCGTCCGCGACGCTGCGGCTGGTTCGATGCATTCGCGACGCGATACGCGGCAGAGATCAATGGCTTCACCTCGGTGGCGCTGACAAAACTCGACGTGCTCGACGCCCTCGATGAAATCAAAGTCTGTGTCGGCTATGCGCTCGACGGGAACAAGTGCGAATCGTTACCTTCGGTTTCGCAGGACTTGCGTCGTGTCGAACCGGTTTACGAGACGTTACCAGGATGGAAATCATCGACGTTGGGCGTGACTGATCTGAGCGAGTTGCCGCCGAAAGCGCGCGAATACATCAACTTTCTTTCTAATCAGATCGGCGTCGAGATTGGACTCGTCTCAACTGGGCCGGAGCGTTCCCAAACGATCATCGTGCGCGAGTCAGCGCTGGCAAGATGGCTAAGAGGCTAGGTTTCGAGTTTCAGGTGACGGAGAATACCAACTTGAAACCTTAAACCTGAAACTTTAAACTGCTTTTCATTCGTGGGCCGATAGCTCAGTTGGTAGAGCAACTGGCTTTTAACCAGTGGGTCGCAGGTTCGAGTCCTGCTCGGCTCACCACTTTCTCACCAAACAACTTAGCGACGCAAAGGAGTCCGTCATGCGAATCACCCGGTTTGTTTTCTTCTCGGTTGTTTTGGTCTCAGTCATCGTTGGTTTTCACAGAACCTGTTTCGCGCAGGATCAGAAACCAATGCCGGATCACGTTCACTACAGGGCGTCAGCCGAGACTACTCAAACGACTCCGACCGGCCAGATCGCGCCGCGTCTTCAAAAACTCGGCACGCACGTCTTTCCTGTATCGACGAACAATAAGCAAGCGCAGCTTTTCATGAACCAAGGTTTGAATCTATCGTACGCGTTCAATCATGCCGAGGCCGGACGCGCTTATCGCGAAGCTGAGCGTCTCGATCCGAACCTCGCGATCGCTTATTGGGGTGAAGCGTTAGCGCTCGGTCCGAACATCAATGCCCCGATGTCTCCCGATAGTGAGGCGCCGGCGCTCGCAGCCATCAAGAAGGCGGATGCGCTGAGAGCGAACGCCTCGCCGCAAGAGCTGGCGCTGATTGATGCATTGAAGTATCGCTACACAGGAAAAGCGGAAGAGCGGCGGGCGAACGATGTCGCTTATGCCGACGCGATGCGCAAGGTGCATCTGCAGTTTCCGAACGATGACGACATCTCCATGCTCTACGTCGAATCGGTGATGGACCTGCGGCCGTGGGGCTATTGGACCAAGGATGGAACGCCGTACGAGCGCACGTCAGAGATTGTCGCACTTACCGAAAAAGTGATTGCTCACAATCCCAATCATCCGGGCGCGCTGCATCTTTACATTCACTTGATGGAAGCGTTTCAGGCAGACAAAGCTGAAGCCGCGGCGGATCGTCTGCTGACGCTGATGCCCGCGGCGGGTCACATGGTCCACATGCCCGCGCACATCTATCAACGCGTGGGGAGATATGCGGATGCAGCGAAGAGCAACGTCATGGCGATCGCGGCTGACGAAGACTACATCGCCCAGTGTCATGCGCAAGGCCTTTATCCGATGGCCTATTATCCGCACAATCTGCACTTTCTTTGGTTCGCATCCACGGCTGAAGGAAATAGTAAAGTTGCGATCCAAGCCGCGCGCAAAGCAGCATCGGGAGTCGATGACGGGACTTTGAAGGCAGTGCCGCTGCTCGCCGGTTTTCGCGTGGTGCCTTACTACGCGCTCACTCGTTTCGGAAAATGGGACGAGATGTTGCGCGAACCTGAACCACCCGCGACGAGCGTTTATCTCAAAGCAATGTGGCATTACGCGCGCGGCACGGCGTTCCTCGGCAGAGGTCAAACCAGCGATGCGGATCAGGAGTTGGCGAAGCTGAACGCTTTGATGCCGGACAAGTCACTCGATGGTCCATTGTTCTCGCCGAATACCGCGCGGGCGATTGTGACGATTGCGCAGGAAGTGCTCACCGGCGAAATCGATGCAGCTAAGAAGAATTACGATTCGGCCGTGACTCATCTCGAGCGCGCAGTCCGTCTGGAAGACGCGCTGGTTTACACAGAGCCGGCGGAATTTCATTTTCCGCCGCGGCAAGCGCTCGGCGCGGTGCTGCTCGACGCCGGTCGTCCGGCCGAAGCTGAGACTGTCTATTGGGAAGACTTGCGCCGCAATCGCGAAAACGGCTGGTCGCTGTTTGGACTGATGCAGGCTTTGAAAGCGCAAGGGAAAAATGAGGACGCTGCACTGGTCGAGGCACGATTCAAGAAAGCCTGGGCGAATGCTGATGTGAAATTAAATTCGTCTCGGTTTGGACAGTAATCTCTTTAGCTCTTTCGTTATTGCCAGTTTCGCGGATTAGGTTCGCCAACGATTCAACCCACTTCCCATCGGCATTCAACGACGGAATCAACTGAACCGCTTGACCGCCGGTCGCGAGAAATGTCTCGCGGCCACGTATCCCGATCTCTTCCAACGTCTCCAGACAATCACAAATAAAGGAGGGACAAGCTACCGCGATTCGCTGATGGCCGCGAGCCGCGAGGTCACGAAAAACGTCAACCGTATTCGGCCCGATCCATTCCGCGCGGCCCAGGCGTGATTGGAAGGAAACGGTGTAATCTCCGGCGTGCAGCTCGAGTTGTTTCGCAATTGCGTGAGCGGTCACGAAGCATTGGGCGCGATAGCAGTTCTCATTCGTGGACGTAATCTCGGTGCAGCATTCAGCAGAGGGCGCGTAGTTCGGGTCGCGATGAAACTTCGTTAAGTGTCGCACCGGAACTCCGTGAAAACTAAAAACCACGTGGTCGGTCGCATTCGGATCGATATTACTGCGGAGATGATTGGCCCAGGCATCGATGAAACCAGCATCGTTGTAAAACGGTGGCACGAAAGTCAGCAAGTCCTCACAATCGATTTCTCGCGCGCGTCTTTTCGTCTCGACCACGGCCGTCTCGTAACTTGATTCTGCGTACTGCGGGTACAACGGCACGACCACGATGCGCGAAACACCCCGCGCTTGCAAATTCTTCAGCGCCAAACCAATTGAAGGATTGCCATAACGCATGCCGTATTCAACATCGTAAGCGGCGCCTAATTCAGCGGCCACTTTTTCTGCCAGCGCGCGCGTGTACACGAGCAGCGGCGAACCTTCGGCCATCTGAATCTTCTTGTATGCTTCTGCCGATCGATGTTTGCGGCGAGGAACGATCGTCACATTTACGAGAAACCAGCGGAGAGGCGCCGGTAGATCGATCACCAACGGATCCATAAGGAATTCGCGGAGGTAGCGACCAACCGCGACAGGAGTCGGGTCGTCGGGTGTGCCGAGATTGATGAGAAGAACGCCGGTCATTTCGGTATGCACGCTATGGCAGGCTGCTGTCTCCTTAGCACGCCGCACGCGTGCGTAACAATTGCCCAGCGACAAACGCTGAACGCTCCAGAATCTTCGTCAAACCAATCCGGCCCAGGTAGTTGCCGACGAGGTGAATATTCAACGGCGGCGCCGACAAGGTTGTCAGAATCTTCTCCAATTCAATTGTGTAATGCGGCAACGCATAAGGCCAGCGAGTCACGTAAGATTGAAGCTGTTTGTCGCGACGACCGTAGAATCGTTCGCGGTCCGTGGCGATCGTCGCCGCAAACTGCCCATCTGTCAGATTCACCACTTCTGAATCAAGCGCGCCGCCAAAAATCCAAGTCTCAGCATGTGCGAGCGCCCGTCCCTCAAAAATAAAATCGTTGAAGAGCACGCCGCGCGCGCGAAATCCCTGATCGCGGGGGAACAGGCAACCGAACCCTTTCAATTTCGCCGCTTCGTGCGCGTAGAAGCAGGTTACCGTCGCTAGCGAAAGCATCTCGATTCGACTTAATGCTTCGCTCACTTCAGGCGCAACCGTACGTAAGGCTTTCGCGGCTGAACTGGCCGATAGGCACACAACTGTTGGCTGGCCGCCTGATAAGTCGTAATCCTGACCGAGAGAAAATTCGACATCGGAACGTTTCAGATATGCCACCAGGCCATCGATTAGCTGTTGCATTCCATTGGGTGGCGCAACCGTGCCTCGCAACTTTCCTTTGGCCGGTTTGTTTGTATCTAGATGATCGGGCAGCTTTGCTTTGCCGAAAATCAAACTAGCGCTCAAGAGTTCGGGATCGCCCGCATAGATTCCGCCGAGTGCTGGAATCAAGAGGTAATCGGTCGCTCCCGCTCCCAAGACTCGCCGGCCCCACGCCGCCACTGTTTCCAACGGCTTTGGCTTCAGTGTCACCGCATTGGAAGCGAGATGGCCCGACAACGCAATCATGTTCCTTACCGTCAACGGCAGTTGCTTTGGTTTGCCACGAAAAATAAATCGACGCCGTCCGTCGCGTTTGGTTGTGAGCAAGGGCACGCCGATGTCCGCGCACATCTCCTCGACGCGCGCGGACGCGAGCAACCCATTGGCAGCCGTCTCGATTAAGCCATGCTCAGTGCGGATAGTTTTGATCAATCCACCAGGTCGATCAGCTTTATCGACAATGCTTACTTTGAAATTATGTTTGGCTAGGAAGTAGGCGGTGGTTAATCCTGAAAAGCCTGCGCCAAGGACGGTGATTGTTTGCATGATGAATGGTGTCAGAAGCACGACCGTGAGGGCCAGATGAGATAGCGGGCTCCAAGAAACAATCAGCTTGCTGATGATCGTGTCCTTCCTTACGGTCGGACTTCTGACACAAACTTTAAAGAGCCTGCGAAAACAGTTGCGGCCGCTGCTCCTGACTGCGCAGACGCCGGTCAAAGAACATGCACGCATTGCGCAGGAACGGCGTGCCCTTCTCCGTCAGTTCCAATGTGTGATTGGAAACCTCGACCAGGCCATCATCGATCATCGGCCGTAAGAATTCGGGCGCATCTTCCGTTTGATCGTCGGTCAGACGAACTCTGAACTTCGTCATGAACTGCAGAATCTGTTCGCGCAGTACCTGGTCCTCTGTCGTCAACAAGTGACCCCGGAGCGTCGGTATCTCGCCGTTGTGCACGCGCCGCTCATAAACGGGAAATGCTTTTTCATTCTGATGAAAACAAGTCGGTGTTTCCGAAATCGCGCTGACTCCCAATCCCAGCAACACCGTGGTTCGCGTCTCTGTATATCCCTGAAAATTCCGGTGCAGCGTTCCCTTACGTTGAGCCTCAGCCATTCCATCGTGCGGCAGCGCGAAGTGGTCCATCCCGATCTCAACATAGCCCGCGTCAGACAGCATAGCGCGGCCTATTTCGTACAACGCGCGCTTTTCGCCGGCTACGGGGATGTCTTCATCTTTGTAGCTGCGCTGCGCCGGCTTGATCCAGGGCACGCGCGCAAAACTGTAAAGCGCTATGCGGTCTGGCCGCAGGTCGATGGTCTTCGTGACTGTCTCACGAAACCGATCGGGCATTTGCCTCGGCAATCCGTAAATCAAGTCGTAATTCACCGAGCTGTAGCCCAGTTCCCGCGCTATGTCAGTGATCGACTTCGTTACTTCGTAAGGTTGATGACGATTGACGAGACGTTGCACCTCCGGATCGAAATCCTGCACGCCAATCGAGATGCGCGTGAATCCGAGATTGTGCAGCATCAGCAACTGTTCACGCGTGGTGTGTCCGGGATGAACTTCAACGGATGCTTCGAAACGATCCCGGTCGAGCTGTACGCTTGAAAGGATTGGTTTGAGAATCCGTTCGAGGTTCTCTGCCGCAAAGAACGTGGGCGTGCCGCCGCCAAGATGAACGCCGAGCAAAGCGCGCTCTTTCAACCCGGCCACACGTTCGAGGTAACGCTGCCACTCGCTCGACAGCAAGTCAACGTAAACGTCTTCACGCTTATGATCGCGAGTAATTACCGTGTTGCAAGCGCAAAAGGTACACAACGATTCACAAAAAGGCAGATGAAAATAGAGCGACCAGGTCGACGCTTTGCCTGCGAACGCTTGATTGAGCGAATCGATCCATTGATCGGTCGTCGGTGAGTTCGTCCAAAATGGCACGGTCGGATAGCTAGTGTAGCGGGGCGCCGGGACATCGTACTTCGCAAACAAATCTGTCACTGCATTACCTCTCTAACTTACGTTTCAGAGTCCCGACGAGTCGGGATAGCGACCGGATCAAGACCATCTTCGGCACAACCTGATTGAACTTATTTTGCAAAAGTTTCTCTCACCGTATCCACAAACAAGCGCACGTTATCCTCCGGAGTCGCCGGCAAAACGCCATGGCCCAAACCGCAAATCCAACCCGGCCATTCGCGATCCTTCATGCGCGCCAGATATTTTGACAAGTGCTTTTTCAATTCACCAGCGGGTGCATGCAACAACGCCTGATCGAAGTTGCCCTGCACGAAGCCATGCGAAGAGAGACCGAAAGCGTCACGAATATCCCAGCAATGATCGACGCCGATGCCAGCGAGACGGCCCTCGGTGAACAAAGCATCACGCAGGTGCGCCGGCTGCGTACCTTTCGAATAGTAACCGATGCGCATTCCGTTGCTTGTCGTCAATCTGCGAAGCTGCGGCAGGACTTCAGACGGAAACAATTGCCGCGAAAGTTCGCCGGCCGCCGTATCGAAGATCATAACTATCTCGGCCCCGCCCTCCAGTTGGAGTTCGATATTTTTTTCCAGCAACGGAACGATCGTTTCACAGAAACGCGGAAACAAAGAGAGCAGGCGCTTTGAGTTCGTCAACGATCCCTTGTGCGTGCCTTCAACTGCGTAAACGAAAAGCGTCCACGGCCCCCCGACAAAACCAATCACACTCCGATCGTTTGGAATTCGCTCGCGTGTAGCGCGCATCGCTTCACCCTGAAAAAGTAAGTGCGGCCAGGCATCATCGACGGATTTCAAATTTGAAATCGAACTCGGATCGAGCTTCCAACCAAGCTGCGGTCCATGATCCGTGTATTCCAAACCCATGCCCAAAGCTTCGAGCGGAAACAAAAGATCGCTGAAGAGGATCGCTGCATCGAAACCAAAATCCATTACTGGTCCGTACGCGACTTCGGCCGCCAACTCAGGCTGCTTACACAAATCCATGAACGAATATTTCGCGCGCAAGCCCTGGTAATGCCGATGATAACGGCCCGCCTGCCGCATCAACCAAATCGGCGGCGTGGCTTGCGCGCGTCGAGCGAGCGCGTTTTGAAAACGCGCGTTGCCAATTTGTTCTTTAATCGCGGCAGTCATTTCTTTTTGTCCCTCTCCCATTGGGAGAGGGAACATCACTCATCCCCGCACCATTGATACCCCACCCCACGCACCGATCGAATGCAAGTACTCTCGGCATCGCCAAGCATCTGCCGGAGACGCACAACCATGTTGTCGATCGTGCGCTGATTCAGAAGCTTATCTTCGCCCCACAGTTCGTCGAGAATTTGATTACGACTCACCACCGCGGGGCTGCTCGAAATCAGCAGACGCAGTAATTCAAAATCGCGCGCCGGCGGAATCTCTCGTTGCCCGTCGGGCTGCACAATCGCCCGCGCTTCCAAATCGATGCTGCGGCCATTGCACGACGCTTGATGACGCACGGGATGACGCTCGAGCACGTGCTCGACGCGCAGCAGCAACTCGCGCAGATGGAACGGTTTAGGAATGAATTCTTCGGCGCCGATTTCAAAACCTTCCAGCCGATGTTCGGCGGTGCTCAACGCAGTCATGAACATAATCGGAAGCTTCGTGTTCTCTTTGATGTGTCGACCCAACTCGAACCCGGAACCGTCCGGCAAACCGATATCGAGAATCACCAGATCCCAATTCCCTTCTTCCAATTTCTTCAACGCGCGCTGCTTGGTCTCGACCCACGCAACGTCGTACTTTTCGCGCAGCAGCCGCTCGTGCAAAGTTGCCCCGAGCGAGCGATCATCTTCGACCAGCAACAGGCGCTTCATGACTGGGACGCACGCTGCCGGCGTGCACGTTTTCAGGTTCAGCCTTCAACACGCCAGAGGCCTGGGTACCCAGAGCCGCCGGCAAACTAAATTGCGCGACAAATCCCGCGTCTGCACTCTTTGCGAATTCGATATGGCCGTTCATGCGCTTGATCAACTGCCGCACGATGTAGAGTCCGACGCCGCTGCCGCTGCCGCGTGCGTGGCGCACAAACAGTTGCCCAAGTTGTTTGTAATCACCGGCGAACCCGCGGCCATTGTCCGCGACCCTCACCGAGGCTCGCCCTGCGCGATCCTGAATAGCCGCGATATCGATCGCGGTTGCCTGGCCATGCGTGATCGCATTCTGAATCAAATTCGTCAACACGCTTTCCAACGCGCGCGCGTCGGCGATTACCGTGGCCTCGCCGTTTTGGCGGATCGTCAAATCAGGCCAATGCCGGCTCAAATTATCGATGCAACTGCTGAGACTGATGGGCTCAAGAAAAAACTTCCCACGCGTCAGGTTCACCAGAAAGAGAGAATTTTCCAATTGCAGTTGCAGACGCAACGTGTCGCGCAGCAAACGATCGAGCAGCGGATTCGGGGCCACGGCAAAATCTTCCTGCAAACTTTCTGCTTGCAGACGCAAACTAGCGAGCGCCGTTTTGGCATCATGAGTAAAGGCCGCGAAGAACTCTTCCACTTGCGCATGGCGTTTCTGCTCGCGCCGCGCGAAATAAAAAAGTGCGAGCCCGCCGCCGATCAGCGAAGCGATCAGGATTCCGCCTTCCCAAAGCAGCATCTGATAATGCCGATGAAGTTGGACCGCGCCTTCCAGATTCGATTGATTGATCAGATTGAGTTGTCGCAACCCAAAAATGAGCCACCAGCCGGCCAGGGTAACCGTGAACACGACCCAGACGGCAACCAGTGCGATGGCGATGCGACTGCGTTTGCGTTCAGAACTCATGAAACTAGCAGACCTTCCGACTCAAAAAGGAGCCAAAACGTTTTCGACAAGAGGTGATGGAAACAAGGCGCCCCCAGCCGGCAAAGCCGGCGGCAGAATTTAGCCACGGGTGAAGCGAAGCGGAACCCGTGGATCGAATGTCCAGGGATTCTCTGGTTGATATATGCCGTCCCACTCAGGGTTACGCTCGCTGCGCTGGCTTCACCCTGGGCTAAATTCTGCCGCCAGCTTCGCTGGCTCCTCGAATGGTTGTCTATGAACAAATTCCAATTCACCGTCCTTATGCCGATCATGCTCCTAGGTCTTTGCAACTGCTACCGCTTGCAAAATCGCGATGGCCGCCTTTTCGATCACGTCATCCGTGTGCGCCAGCGAAACAAAATTCACTTCATATCCACTCGGCGACAAATAAACGCCCGCGTCCAGCGTTGCGTGGAACACTCTCGCGAAGGCCGTGGCGTTCTCCGCTGGTATCTGTTCAATTCGGCGAATCGGCTGATCAGTTGCTGAATGCAGCCAGAAGATTGAAGCCGTGTGCGTTGTTTGAAGCGGCAAGCCTCGTTCTCTCAATTCTGAATTTAGATGATCGCAAAAGTTGCCGGTTCGCATTTCCAACTCTGCGTATGCGTCCACGCGTTCCAGCTTCTGCAGCGTCGCCAACCCCGCGCGCATGCCGACAGGATTCGCGCTCAACGTTCCTGCTTGATAAACCGGGCCGACCGGCGCAACTAATTCCATCAAGTCTCGTCGTCCGCCGTAAGCGGCAACTGGAAATCCTCCGCCAATGACTTTTCCGTAGGTAACTAGATCGGGCCGCATGCCGAGGACTTCAGCCATGCCGCCCAGTGCTACGCGAAATCCCGAAATTACTTCATCAAAGATCACCAGCGCGCCGTGCTGGCGGGCGATGTTGATTACTGACTCGATGAATTCGCGTCGTTGAATCAACAGACCGTAGTTGGCCGGCAATGGCTCGAGAATGACGGCAGCGATTTCATGCGAATGTTTTTCGAAAACTTCTTTGACCGCCTCTTCGTCATCCAGCGAAGCCACCAGCGTGTCGCTGGCAACCTGTTCCGATACGCCGGCGCTTGAACTTGCCGACTCGCCCGCCAGTCCGCTCCCGGCTTTCACTAAAAGTGGATCGGAGTGGCCGTGATAACAACCTTCGAATTTTAGAATGCGATTTCGCCCCGTCGCGGCGCGCGCCACCCGCAACGCGCTCATCACGGCTTCCGTTCCCGAAGATACGAAACGCACCATCTCGACCCAGGGCAGACGCGACGTAATCCATTCTGCCAATTCGAGTGAATAAGGCTCGCACGCGCCGAAGCTCCAGGCAGTTTCGATTGCGTCGCGCACGACTTCGGCGACGTCTGGATCTCGGTGGCCGAGAATCAGCGGCCCAAAACTCTGACAAAAATCGATGTACTCGCGGCCGTCAACGGAGTTAAGTTTCGCGCCCTGCGCACTACGAAAGAAGATGGGATTTCCACCGACACCTTTGAAAGCGCGCACCGGACTGTGAACACCGCCGGGCGTGACGCGTTTGGCGCGTTCGAAGAGTTCGTGCGAGAGAGCCGATGTTGTTTCTCGCGGAGTCATGTTCCTGTTTTTATTTTCCCTCTCCCACTGGGAGAGGGTTAGGGTGAGGGCTTACTTGAACTAACAAAGCATTCTGGCAGCCCGCTTTAGCGGGTGACAGACTGCTTCGCCGGCTAAAGCCGGCAAAGAAATAATAGATATAATACGCCCGTAGACCCTCACCCCGACCCTCTCCCAAAGGGAGAGGGAGCTAATCACTTCATATTCCCAGTTGCTTTGCGTACCTTGCACCGTACGTGATGATGTATTGCGCGCCCGCGCGTTTGAAAACGTGCCAGGTTTCCAACAACGCTTCTTCAAACTTAATCAATTCCTGTTCGGCCAGCACCGAGAGCCCGCCGTATTCGCCGCTGACTTGATACGCACCGACTTGCAAACCGGTCGCTTCGGATATTGGTCCGATCAGATCGAGCGACGTCATTCCCGGCTTCACCATTAAAATGTCCGCGCCTTCCTCGGCGCATCGCACACTCGCTGCGATGGCCCCGCTGCGATTGCGTACGTCGAGTTGATAACCACGGCGATCTCCAAACTGCGGCGCCGAATCGGCAGCGTTACGAAATGGTCCGTAAAAATTGCTCGCGAACTTCGTGCTGTAACTCATCACCGGCGTCAGGTTGAACCCCGTTTCATCGAGCTTTGCACGGATGCGCGCCACACGGCCATCCATCATATCGCTGGGGCTGATGCCGTCGGCCCCGGCTTCGGCAAACGCGACCGCTGACTTCGCCAACTCGTCGAGGGTCTCATCCAGCTTAATTCCCTTTTCATCCAGCACTGCACAGTGGCCGTGAGTCGTATACGAACAAAGACAAGTGTCAATCCAAAGACAGAGACTATTGCCGAACTGTTTACGAATTTCTGAAATTGTCCTCTGCGTCGCGTCGTGCGAAAAGCCGCTCTCCCTTTTTTCCGCCGGGACCGGAAATAAAAGGAAATGCGTCACGCCGGCGGCCAGGTCCTGCTCGATCATCTTCAGTGCCGAAGCAATGTTGTGTCGCACGTTGCCGCGCAACCCGGGAATCGGTTCTTCCTTTGCTAATCCTTCGACGACGAAGAATGGTTGAATCAACTGCGCGCGATTGAATTCAGTTTCCGCGCACAAATCGCGCAAATGTTGCGAGGCGCGCAGACGCATCAGACGCTTCATAAAATCTCCTCGATTACAATGTCAGAATCCGGAGCGGTAGCGGCGGGATCAGGATGCGTCTTTTTGTAACAGAACAACCTATACATTTGATGTTTCAAGCGGCCTCATGATCCGGTCGCTACCGCTCCCGGTTCTGGCACAGACATCTCCTCTAACCATTGACGATGATCCAGAAAGATATTTGGCTCGATACCATGTCGCGCCAAAATCTTTTGCGTGTTTCCGGGTCCACAAAAATGCGTCTTTTCTTTTAGCCACGGATGCCGGCGTAGTGCATACTCGAATGCCGATCCGCTTTTCCAAAAGAAATACTTCTTGCCGCGCAAATCAATCGATTGGTTCTTCGGGGTCAGCTTGTACGTCGCCAACACCTCCATCTCCCCGTCAGTGTAACCATCCGCGTGCGTAAGCTTAAGCCAATCAACCGGGCCGCCGGCAAGCGTTTCGATCCGCGGCCGTTCCCGTTCACCCAAACTTTCGGCACAACCATTCACCCAAATTCCT
>DASQYL010000453.1:0-8260 GCA_035639235.1 Pyrinomonadaceae bacterium
CGGAGCAAAGCCGCGACATAGATCTGCGCAGATTCGTGCCGCTCAAAGATATTCCGCCGCTCTACTTCGATCGATCGTATTTCCTGGCGCCGAGTGAAGGATCGGAAAAGGCGTATCGCCTGCTTTCGCAAACGATGGAAAAGGAGAAGCTCGCCGGCATCGCGACCTTCGTCATGCGCGGCAAAGAGTATCTTGTGTCGATATTTCCTGAGAACGAAATTTTGCGCGCCGAGACGATGCGCTTTCCGGACGAGATTCGCTCGGCAAAAGAGATTGGTCTGCCCGAAAAAAAGAAAGCCGCCGCGGGAGCGGTCAAAAAATTCGCGAAGCTAATCGAGAAGCATTCAGACAAGCGTCTGTCGCTGAAGGAATTGAAAGACGAGCAGGCTGAGAAGCTGTTGAAGCTCGTGGAGAAAAAGCGCAAGCAGCACAAGGACGTTGTGGAAGTGGAAGTTTCAGAAAAAGAGCCGGCCAAGGTCGTCGATTTGATGGCGGCTCTGAAGAAGAGCCTCGCCGGAAAACGCAAGGCAGCGTAGTTAGGAGGTCGGTGGCACCCGCGGTAGCGGGTGATTGGCCTCAATCGATGTGGTGTTAAGTAATCGGCCACCCGCTACCGCGCGTGGTACTGACGGGTAAAATTATGAGTACATCAGAAGCAATCCTCGGAAGCTCGACAAACCAATCACTCGATGATCCGGGCGCGCTGTTAAGACGTTTGCTCAAGTTTGAGAACGCCGCCGCGCCCGTCATCAGCCTTTACCTGGATGCGAGCGTGGATCAGCAGGGGCAGCGCAATTTCCTGCCGTTTGTGCGCAAACAGTTAACCGCGCGTGGCCGGACCTTAGACACGCAATCGGCGGCGCGCGCCAGCTTTGAAGAAGACTTTGTGCGGATCGTTCGTTATCTCGAAAACGGTTTGCGGACCGACGCGCGGGGCGTGGCGATGTTTGCATGCTCGGCGGCGAAGGACTATTTCGAAGTGGGCCAATTCGCCGCGCCATTCGCGCGGCAACGGCTCTTTGTTCACGATCGCCCGCATGTTTATCCATTGGCGCGACTGGTCGATGATTACCGCCGATATGCGGTCGTGCTTGCTGATACAAATCGCGCGCGGATTGTTGTCTTTGCAGCGGGCCGCGCGGTCGAGACGAAGCAAATCGAGAATGTGAAAACAAAACATGTCAAAGTCGGTGGCTGGTCTCAGGCGCGTTATCAACGTCACGAAGAACAATATCATCTGCATCATGCGAAGGAAGTGATCGACGTTCTGGCGCGCATCGTGCGTGAGGAGCAGATCGAAAATGTGATCCTGGCCGGCGACGAAGCGATTGTGATTCCTTTGCTGCGCAAACAACTTCCGAAAGAACTTTCGGACAAGGTGATCGAGGTATTAAGTCTGGGAATTGACACGCCTGAACATCAATTGCTCGATGAGTCGATGAAGGCGTTTCAACGACATGACGCGTTGAGCGATTTGCAGAAGGTGGAACGTTTTATGAACGAGTATCGTGCCGACGATCTCGGAGTCGCCGGGGCGCCGGAAACGCTGGCCGCAGTCTCAAACGGCCAGGTGGAAGAAATGCTGATTACCAATGTCGCCGGACATCTGAAATACGACGAAGACGAAGTCAAGAAGGTGCTGGCTGCATACACCGTCGATGGCGTCGTTCCGGTCGAAATCAATCAGCGTCTGGTCGCTGACGAACTGGTTCGGCGCGCGAAACAACTGTCGTCGGCGCGCGTGACCTTCATCGCTGACGCGAGTCTGCTTGAACCGGTCGGGGGCGTGGGTGCTTTCTTGCGTTATCGAATCACCGATGAAACGGCGGCGCCTTACGAACAAAGTGGCGTAGCCTCGAAAGCTGAAGCATTGACCACGAAAGCAGCGTAGAAGCGTGGTTGCACGTCGACGACTTCAGCTAATAAGGACTAAATCATGTCAGACAAAGATCGTCAGAAAAAGGATCATCAACGCACCGATAAGAAGAACAAAGCTTTGAAAGATAGTGAGAGTCATCGCCTTCAAACCGCGTCGCCGCGTCGTCAGGCGAAGGCCGAATCGAATCTCACCGATACACAGCCCGGTCCGCGCCAAAAGCGCCGGTAGAGGCAAAACTCGCGGCGTTTTCCGGCAAATCCATAAAAACTCTTGACGCCGTTTTCGCGCGAATGCTAGGTTCAAATTGGCGGCAACACCGCCAGCAAAGGGCCGTTGACGGCGAAGCAGGTAGAGAAATTGATAAGCGGAAGAAAGTTGTTGTTGGCTGATGATTCAGCCGCAGTACAAAAGGTCATCGAACTTACATTTGCCGACGAGGGAATGGAAGTCGTGTCAGTGGGCGACGGCCAGTCGGCATTGGACCGGCTTGAATACGTTGTGCCCGACGTGGTCCTCGCGGACGCATTCATGCCGGGACTGAACGGTTACGAGCTATGCCGTTCGATGAAAGACGATGAACGCTTTTCACAAATCCCGGTCATGTTGCTCATCAGCTCGTTTGCCCCGTTCGACGAAGCGGAGGCGCAGCGCGCGGGCGCGGATGACATCATGACTAAGCCTTTTCAATCAATCCGTCAATTAATAAGTCGCGTTGATTCGTTACTCAACGCAAAGAACACGAATGTGGATGTGACGCGCGATCAATCGAGCGACGAAATCGGTGTTCATGAAATTGAAGCATCGGAAATTATGGTTGAAGTCGAACCGGAACAGCCTAATGTGACTGTGATGGTCGAAGCTGCGCAACTCGAAAGTGCCCAGCCGCATGAGCCGCATGGCGGCGCCTGCGCTCCGGACATCGAATTTCAAACTGCTGACACAGCCCGGCTCGATACCGCGATGCAGTCAGAACCGGGCGCCGACACGATCGAAATCGAGCCGCATTTCGGTAACGCCGACATGGCGGCTCCAGTCGAAGTATACGAATATGAAAGCGACGTTAGTATGAATGAGAGTCTTGCTGTCCAACCTGCGCCGTCACAGTTCAGCGATGCCTTGCTGGATCTCGATGAAGGTTCTTTTAATGCGGCCGCGATCGATGATGATTTAATTCTGGATCTCGATGTCGAGGCGTCGTCGATCACTGCTCATGAATCGCCGTCATGGTCGAACGCGACGATGATTAAGGCGCCTCCGGAAGCCGAATCCATTCTTGCAAATCAACCTGCGCCGGAATTTGTAAGTGAATCGGAACACGATTTGGAAGTGCCATCGGTGGAAACCGCCGAGTCGCAAGTACCGACGCTAAGTCAAAATGCTTCCGCTGCCCAAGGTCAAACGGAACTGTCGTCTGAGGCGATCGACGCGATTGCGCGTCGCGTTGTCGAACAGATGTCGGAGAAGGTGGTGCGCGAAATCGCCTGGGAAGTAGTTCCGGAACTTTCTGAGCTAATGATCAAGAAGAGATTGCAGCAACAATAGTGATCTCAGAAATCGTTTACTATTTGTTTAGAGGCGGGACTTGTCCCGCCTTTTCTTTGTAATCCACGCTGTCGCTTGCCCCGGTTGCGCAACCTAACGGTTTGCGTTACGGCTCTGATGTGAAAAGCCGGAGGTTTGATTTACAATCGGATCGACTCATTTATTCGGATGATCGATATCCCCAAAATCTATACCCCGTCAGAAGCCGAAGCTTCTCATTACGCACGCTGGGAAGAGCGCGGCTATTTCGCACCCGAAATCAATAAAGACCGAGCGGCGCCGGTCTTTACCATCGTCATCCCGCCGCCGAACGTGACTGGGTCGCTGCACCTGGGCCACGCGTTGCAGCACACGATGATGGATGTGCTGACACGTCATAAGCGGATGCTGGGATATCGCACGCTGTGGTTGCCCGGCATGGACCACGCCGGCATCTCCACACAACTGATGGTGACGCGGCAAATCAAGAAAGAAGGACTGACGCGCCACGACCTGGGCCGCGAGAAATTTGTCGAACGGGTCTGGCAGTGGAAGCAGGAATACGGCGGACAAATTCTTAATCAGATGCGGCGCGAGGGAGCGTCGGTCGATTGGTCGCGTTTGAAATTCACGATGGATGAAGATTTATCGCGCGCAGTGCGCGAAGTGTTTGTCCGTCTTTATGAAGAGGGAATGATCTACCGCGGCAACCGGATCGTGAATTGGTGCCCGAACGATCAGACGGTGCTCTCGGATCTCGAAGTACTGCGCGAGCCGCAGTCGGGTAAGTTGTATTACTTGCGTTATCCGTTCAAAGACGGGAACGGCTCAATCACCGTGGCGACGACGCGACCCGAAACGATGTTAGGCGACACCGCCGTTGCGGTAAATCCTAATGACGAACGCTACCAAAATTTCGTGGGGAAGATTTTGGTTGTGCCGTTAGTGAATCGCGATATCCCCGTCATCGCTGACGAATACGTTGAGTCGGAATTTGGAACCGGCGCGGTGAAAATCACTCCGGCGCACGATCCAAACGATTATGAAATGGGTTTGCGGCACAGCCTCGAACAGGTGCAGGTGATCGATGCGCACGCGAAAATGACCGTCGCGGCGGGCGCAGATTTCGCCGGACTCGATCGATACAAAGCGCGCGAACTGGTATTGGAGAAACTGGAAGGGCAAGGTTTGCTCGACAAGGTTGTCGATTACGAAATCGCGATTTCGAAGTGCGAACGCTGCAAGGCGGTGCTCGAGCCTTTGATCTCCACGCAATGGTTCTGTCGCATGGACCAGTTGCGCGATTTAGCTTTGGAAAAACTGCGCAAAGATCGCAAACCGAAATTTGTTCCCGAGGTGCCCTACGAAAAAGTTTATTCCGATTGGCTTGAGAACCTCCGTGATTGGACCATCTCGCGGCAGCTTTGGTGGGGGCATCAGATTCCAGCCTGGTACACGCCAGATGGTGAGATCGTGGTCGCGCGAACTCGCGAAGAAGCCGAACAGAAGGCAGGCACGAGCGAATTAACACAGGATCAGGATGTGCTCGATACCTGGTTCTCGTCGGCGTTGTGGCCGTTCTCAACGCTGGGCTGGCCCGATGAGACGGAAGACTTGAAAACATTCTATCCAACGTCAGTTTTGATCACAGCGCGCGACATCATTTTTCTCTGGGTTTCGCGCATGGTGATGACGGGTCTGAAGTTTGTTGGCAAAGAACCGTTCGACGATGTTTATGTGACCGGCACAGTGCTAGACAAGCATGGCCAGCGCATGTCGAAAACAAAAATGAACGGCGTCGATCCGCTGGAGGTTTTCGATAAATACGGCGTCGATGCCACGCGCCTGATGCTGGCGTCGATTGGCTCGACCGACACGCGCTGGAACGAGAAGCAGGTCGAATCGTATCGCAACTTCGCGAATAAGATTTGGAACGCCGCCCGTTTCTGTTTGATGAACGCGTCAGAACCAGGAGTGACAGCGACCGGATTAAGTGATCCTTTCGGCGATCCATCGAATCTGCCACTTTACGATCGCTGGATTCTCTCTCGTCTAAACAAAACCACTCGCGATGTGAACGCGCAGCTCGAGCAATACGATTTTCATGCCGCGGTGCAGACGCTTTACCATTTTTTCTGGGACGATTTCTGTGATTGGTACATCGAGCTGGCAAAGGCATCAGTCACAGCAGAGGCTGAATCGGCTGAACGGGGCATCGCCCGTCAGCGACTCATTTCGATCCTCGAACAATCGCTGCGGCTCTTGCATCCGTTCATGCCGTATCTAACGGAAGAATTGTGGCAGAAGCTGCCGGTGAATCATTCAACTCTCTTGCATCGAGCGTACACCGGAGCGGAACCCATGGTGATGCTGGCGGCGTATCCGCAAGCGGACGCGTCGTTAATTGATGAGCGCGCCGAATCGGAAATGCTCACAGTTATCGATTTGATTTCGCGCGTGCGCAACATCCGATCGGAGATGAATATCAAACCCAGCGATCGCATTCAGTTGCAAATTGCCGCAAACGCGGAGATGCAAGCGGTATTCAGTTCGAGCGCAGATCAAATTGCGCGGTTGACGCGAGCCACCAGCGTTTCGATCGACGGCGCTGCACCGCTGCCCAGAGCCGTTGCGCGCGCGGTATTGTCCGGCGGCGCGGAAGTCGCGGTGCCGCTTGAAGGATTGATCGATTTTGCGCAGGAGCGTGCGCGACTGGCGCGCGAGAAAGAGAAGCTGCAAAAAGAGGCGACTAAGCTTGAAGGACAGCTCGCTAATTTAGATTTTGTTAAGCGCGCGCCCGCCGACAAAGTGGCGGAGCTGAGGTCGCGCGTTGCCGACATCGGTCAGCGCACGTCGGCATTGGACCAAATGTTGGAGGCGCTTTCGTGAGACGAAAAAGGATTTGTCGGCTGCGCGAGCTTTGCGGGCAAGGACGCCCGCGCTCCAGGGAGGCGCTCTTGTGAATTGGCTTGACGAAGGCGCGCTTTATTCCAGCATCGGATTGTTTCTGCGCGAAGATCTCGGCCGCGGTGACATCACCACGCAGAGTGTTTTGATGCGGAACGCGCGCGCAAAGGGCCGTTTCGTCGCTGGAGAAAAAATGGTGGTCGCGGGATTAGAGGCGGCCGAAGAAGTTTTTGTTTCGCTCGATCCGCAATTGCAGTTGGAAGCATTCACCGCCGATGGCGAGGAAGTCGAAGCCGGCAAAGTTATTGCGCGCACGAGCGGATTTGCTGATGTGCTGCTCGCGGGTGAGCAGGTTGCTTTGAATTTGCTGCGGCATCTTTCAGGCGTGGCGACGACGACACGCGCCTTCGTGCGTGCAGTCGAAGGTACGCGCACGAAAATTGCTGATACGCGGCAGACGACGCCGGGCCTGCGGATGCTCGAAAAGTACGCGGTGCTTCTGGGCGGCGGAATCAATAATCGCTACGGCTTAGATGACGGGGTTTGCGTGACGGCGAATCATGCGGCCGTCGCCGGCGGTCTTAGTGCGGCAGTGAAAAGCGCGTTCGAGAAAATTGGGCACATTCACCGAGTCGCCGCTGAGGTCTCGAGCGCTGCGCAAATCAAAGAAGCAATTCAAGCGGGTGCAACGGTCCTCGTGTTGCGTAGCATCGCTGAAGGCGACGAAAAGAATCTTATCGATTCTGCACGGCAGTTGGCGGAATCGATTTCGATTGAGATTAGCGGCGACGTGACCTTGGATAACGTACGCCAATACGCTGAGGCTGGCGCAGACATCATTCGCGTCGCGCAACTAACACAGTCGGTGCGTGCGACGGGTGTGAGCTTTCAAATGCAGATGGCTTGACGCCGGGTCCGGGGAACGAAAGGCTACGATGAACGTTCGATCACAATGCAAACGTGAAGCATCTTGCTTGACGCGCAAAGCATCCCTCAATTTATCGGGGAGGTTTGAAAATGCGTGAGGGTTCTATTCGCAAACTCGTAATTGTCGTGGTGGCGATCGTACTGGTCTCGGGGGTTCTGGTTGATTCAGCGGCGCAGAAGCGCAAACGCCGGCGCCGCTCGTCGTCAGCACCGAAGATTACGAATCCGGATATCTATCAACCTTCGCCCGGCGATAATGCGAATTCGAACACCGACGCGAATGCAAATTCGAATTTTCAATCACCAGACGCGATTCGTTCTTTGTCCAACCAGATCGACAAACTCAACCAGAGGTTGAACGACATGCAGGCGTCGCAACAGTCGATGGTCGATCTGGAACGGTTGTCGCGCGCGGAACAGCGGGCGTCGCAGTTGCGCTCGGAGTTACGCGACGTACAGGCAAAGAAGGCCGACCTCGCGGCACATCTCGAGCAAGTTGAGTTTGATTTGAAACCGGAGAATATCGAACGCGCCATGGCCGGTTACGGCACCACTCGTCCGGAAGAGCTGCGCGCCCAACGACAGAAGCAATTGGAGAACGATCGCACGCGATCGCAACAACAAATGGATCAACTAAACGCCAGCGAGCAGCGCATACAGCAAGCGATTGCGGCGTCGGACACCGAAGTTGATCGCTTGCAGAAAAAACTGGACGCGACGGACCGCGCGGCGATTCAGAATGCCCAGATGAATGCCAACACGGCGCAACCTGGTTCGACGGCGTCACCGAGTCCGTAGGATCCGCCGACATCTTGTCGGCGGTGCGCGCGCATCATGCGCGCATTTTTGACCGGCAGGGATGCCGGTGAACCGCACGCAGGATGTGTGGACTCCATATGTCAACCATTGCGCAACCCGATCTCTATCGTTTGATTGACGAAGCGAACGCTCGGGGTGAGCGTGTGATTGTCGCGACGGTGGCCCACACGCGCGGCTCGACGCCGCAACGGCGTGGAGCCAAGATGC
>DASQYL010000454.1:0-10749 GCA_035639235.1 Pyrinomonadaceae bacterium
GAAAAAGGAATGACCTGGGACGGCGGAATCGCATAATAGCCGGCGCGAGTGACGACCACCGCATCAGGCCGGTGTACTTCAACTTTAACTTTGCGAAAACTGCCGTCGAAATTCGCATCCGTGCTACGGTAAGCCAAGGTATACCGCGAACGGATTTCACTGTCGATGCGCTCGAGCCCACCGGCGATGTCATTCGTATTTTTTAGAAAACGTCCGCCGGTGTCTTCTGAGATTCGATACAGCAAATCTTGCTGACGGTTCAATCCTTCCTGGCGCGCGATGTCAAAGACGCTTTCCCCCGCCGCCGCCCGACGACGATGCTCCATATCGGTCGCGGCTGAGATTCCTCCAAGCGGAGAGCTGGAGCCCAAGGACCCGGACGTTGGCGTCCCGCCGACCAGACCGGACGAGTCGATAATATAAATGGCCACATTGGCGCGATTGGCCATGTCGATCGTGCTCTGCACCTGCCAGTCGAGTGCTTCGGTCGCCACAAAACCCTGCGAGAACATCACCACAGTTTTCTTGCCGGGAATCGAACGCAAACCCTCGGCGATCGCCGCCAGAGCGGCCAGCACCGGCCGAGACTGTTGCGTGCTCAAAGCAGATCGCAGTTGAATATATTCTTCCAGCATGCGCTGCGCTATCCGGGTCTGCAGTGCGGCCGAGCCTCCCGCGCCGCCGGCCTGTGTATTGGGAACATCCTCGGGAGCACCTCCGGAAATTTTGTCGCGGAGCGCGGCAATATTCTCGTTGATGTCTCGCGCCTCAGAGGTCTTGGAAACAGTCGAGCTGTCATAAGCGTTCTCGACAGCCGCGATCAGTCTCGACTTGTTCTGGGTAAACGGCTGCAATAGTTGCAAGCCGCCTGAGATTGAGAACAGCGCGACGGAATCAGTTTCAGATACGCGTTCGCGAATGTACTTCACCATGCCTTCGCGAACATGTTTCAAGTTCACCAGTTCGGTGCTCTGGCCATCGAGGACCAGGGCGATGATGTTACGCGGAAAGGCACCTGTTCGCGGCGGCGGCTCAGTCGAGACCGCCGTGGGCGCGCCGGTTTCGGTTGGCTTGCTGGTCGCGGAGGTGTTGGTCAGAGTCGAATCGAAAAACTCAATCTTTTGCGCGGTGCCGTTTTCTGAAACGCTGAAGTCTTCGGCTTTAAGATCCGTAATGGGCTTGCCTTTTTTGTCTTTAACTATGACGTCGAGATTCACCAGGTTAGAAGTCACTTTGAGCACATCTTCCTGATCAGCAGTACCCGGCTTCTTATCCTGCGCGGTTGCAGGAAGGGACTGAAAAACGATCATCAGAGTTATCAATAAGCGAAAACTCCGAGACGCGTGGGAAAAAATTTCGCAATACATTGCTCGGAGTCGATCAGCAATCAAGAGATAGGCATGCTTATAGCTCATTTTGAACCGGTCCTTTCATTTGCCAGCGCCTTCACGTGCGCTTTCCAGGCAGCAGGTGACAATTGCTGAAGCGACGGCAACTCTGCGGCGGCAATCACCAGTTGCCTGACACTCGAGACGACAGCAAATTCGAGCGCCGCCTGGGGCTTGGCCGCCTGCTCCAGTCGAGTCAGTTTGGCATCGCGCCACTGCGGAGTCGGCGCGCGATTGTCAGTCAGGTACGCCGTCGCTTCCAAACCAATTAATGCAATGTCAGAGAGATCGGCCGCCAGTGGTTTGGTCTCTCGTAGTGCGGGAGCGCGCTCGATGATCTTGTTGAGTTCCGGCCCCGCGTCTCGCCAGATGCTCAGAACCTTGCCCACATCGTCCACGCGAAAATGTGGCGCGTCTGAGAGGAATGCCTCAACCTGCGCTGAAAAACGGCGGGCTGCTTCACTATCGGCCCGCGTGGCGTCTACTAAGCCGGTAAGCGGGCTCAACATGGTCGCCGGGCGTTGTTGGCCGCGACGATATTCTTTAACCGGTTCGAGGAGCGAAGTGAGGGTTTCGAGTGGGCCAACATCTTTTGTTTGCGCCAACCGGCGCAACAGCACTTGCGAGTTCCGCTCGTGAGTCAGTCCGAGATCTTCCAACTCGATACTGACAATGTTAAGGCGGCGATACATGTCATCGATATCAGCCACGCTTCGCGGTGACCACAATCTCTCGGCGATTGCGGCTGTACGCGGCCAGATGCGCGAATCGATCGTCTCGGGGCTGACCCACTCTCCCCACATTGTCGCTTCGCCACCGAGAATGTGTTTGGCTTCTTCCGCGGTAAGTGTGGAGTTGGCCGGAATCGGATCTGCCAGATAATGTTGCGAAGCTGGGTACATGAGATCGATGTAATAACCGTTCGAAAGTATTCCGTCATAACCTTTCTTCGCGGCTTCGGCCAGGGCCGTGGGTCCACGCCATGATTGAATGACGACATCCCTGGGAAGATCGGGCTGGAAGATCTCATCCCAACCGATCATCTTCTTCTTGTGCTTCGACAGGATTTTCAACACGCGTTGATTGAAATAGGCCTGCAACGCATGGTTGTCCTTGATACCTTTCTCTTTCATGAAGGCTTGAATCTTCGGATTACGATCCCATTGCTTGCCTTCATTTTCGTCGCCGCCGATATGCAGATAGGCGTCAGGGAACAAAGCGGCCATCTCGCCAATGAACTTGTCGAGAAATTTGTAAACCTGTTCGCGGGTCGGATCAAGCGTCGGATCAAAAATCCCGGCGCCGCGCTCAATTTGATATGGCCCGGGCAAACTCGCCAGTTCCGGATACCCGACCAGCCATGCCGTCGAGTGACCCGGCATGTCGAATTCCGGCACAACGCGAATACCGCGCGCGGCGGCATAGGCCACGATTTCGCGCGCTTGGTCCTGCGTGTAGTAGAGGCTGTCCGAACCCATCTGGTGGAGCTTCGGAAATTTCTTGCTTTCGATGCGAAAACCCTGGTTCTCAGTCAGATGCCAATGAAACACGTTCAGTTTGACGGCGGCCATCGCATCGAGATTGCGCTTGAGAACGTCCATCGGCTGATAATGCCGCGCCACATCGATCAACAAGCCACGCCATTTAAAGCGAGGCTCGTCGCGGATCACGACTGCCGGCAGGTAGAAGCCGTCGCCGTCTGCGGAGATGAGCTGCAGAAAAGTCTCCAGACCACGCAGCGCTCCGACGACCGTCGCGGCACTGAGTCGACCTTGATGATCGGAAATCTCAAGTTGGTAAGTTTCGTCTTCATCAACTGAGGGAATAGCGCTGCCGGGCCCGGCGCAATCGATCAGCAGAGTGGCCTGATTCTCATCGCTCTTGAGCACCGGCGTGAAGGTAATGCCGGTGCGGCGTGACAGCCGCGCCATTATGCGATCGATCGCTGAAGTAAGACGCGCATCCGAATGGTTTTTGATCGCTACCTGAAACGCGCTCGTGATTGGCAGCCGGCCCGACGTGAACTGCACAAACGCCGGAACCGGCATGAGATTGATTTGCATCACCGGAGACGTTGTCTGCGCTACGATGCCCGCGGGGTACAAACAAGCGAGCAATAACATCAGTTGAGTGAGCTTCATTTGGTTTGAGTCACTTCACCGTAAAGCCATCCTTGAGGCCGCCAACTTTAACTTCAAAATCGCCCGGCTCGATTACCGGCTTGTTGTCGCTGCCAATAAATGACAAGTCTGCAGGGTGCAAAATAAAAGTGAGTGTGCGGCTCTGGCCGGGCTGCAACTCGATCTTGGCAAATCGCTTCAAACGCTTTCCCGGTGGCGACAACGAGGCGACCAGATCGCGGAGGTACAGTTGGACCACCTCTTTGCCAGCCCGGGCGCCGCTGTTTGTAACCGTGACCGTCACAGACAAATCATCACGCGGGCCAATCGTCTTCTGGCCCAGCCGCAGATCGCTGTAGGCGAAAGTCGTATAACTTAGCCCGGATCCAAATTCGAACTGTGGCTTGAAAGCCGCATTGCCAAAGTTGGTTTCTTCGGTCTCAAATAACTTATGATCGTAAGTGATCAGTCCATTCGGTGTTCGCGGATAAGTGAAGGGAAGTTTGCCACCAGGATTGTAATCGCCGTAGAGGACATCTGCTACGGCCGTTCCGCCTTCGTTGCTTGGATTGTAGGCCATCAGAATTCCGCGAGCGCCGTCCGCGATGCGGTTGATTATTCTGGGGCGGCCCTCGACAAGAACCAGAACAACAGGTTTGCCGGTGGCTTCGATCGCTGCGGCCAATTTTAGCTGAGGCTCATCCAGCGTCAGGTCGGTGATATTGCCCGGCGTTTCCGCGTAGGCGCCTTCGCCGACGCAAATGACCACGACGTCCGCATTGCGCGTGGCCCTAATTGCAGCATCGATGTCGATCTCCTTGTCCAGACCGGCGCCGGGGATAAACGAAACGTTGTTGCCGCCTTTGGCCTTTAACGCGGCGAGAATTGTGGGCCGATCTTTCGGATAAAGCTCCGGATTGTTTCCCTGCCACACGTAAGACCAACCGTTATTCAGCGACATGAGCGAATCGGCCGTAGGGCCGGTGACCAGAATCTTTTGGTCTTTCTTCAAAGGTAAGACGCCACCGTCGTTTTTCAGCAACGTCATCGATTCGCGGGCAGCTTCCAGACTCAAGGCGTGCGCTTCGGCGGTGGCAAAATTCGCCGCCGGCGCGGTCGCCATCGGATCATTGAAGAGTCCGAGTTCATATTTCACCCGGAGGATGTAACGCACGGCATTGTCGATGCGCGATTGCGGTACTCTGCCTTCTTTGACGAGTTGAATCAGGATGTCACTGAAACTGTAGTCGGATGGGACCATGCTCATGTCGATACCAGCCATCACCGCCAACCGCGTCGCTTCTTTTTCGTCCGCGGCAACTCTCCAGATGCTCACCAACTTTTTGATATCTTCCCAGTCAGATACGACAAAGCCTTTAAATCCCAGCTCGGTCCGCAGGATGTCAGTCAGCAGGTGATGATTGACGTGACCGGGAACACCGTTGATCTCGGCCGAGTTGACCATCACTGTGTGCGCTCCGGCTTTGACGGCGGCAGCAAAGCTCGGGAGGAAAAACTCGCGCAGATAATTTTCGGGAATCCAGGCCGGCGTGCGATCTCTTCCGGTAAGCGGAAAGCTGTATCCCATGTAGTGTTTGAGTGAGGTGGCAACGTGTGTCGGCGCAGAGATATCATTACCTTCGATGCCGCGCACAAAGGCTGCTCCCATGACCGAAGCCAGATAAGGATCCTCGCCAAAGGTTTCATAGAACCGTGGCCAAAGCGGCTGACGGCCCAGATCCAACACCGGCGAGAAGGTCCAAGGAATTCCGGCGACGCGCGTCTCCGCGGCGGCGAATTCAGCAGCGCGTTGCATCAACGGCGGATTCCACGTGGCGGCCATGCCGATTTCCTGCGGGAACAGCGTGGCACCTTGAATGTAATTCGCACCATGAATGGTATCGATGCCATAGAGCACGGGAATCTTCAGCCTGGTTCTCTTACTCGCCTCCTGGATGGCGCGAATTATTTCGTGCCATTTATCGATAGTCAGCGCATGGTCTTTTACATTGAGGATCGAACCGGCGCCATATTTGATAACTGCCTTTTCGAGTTTCGCCGGATCAACGTGAATGTCGTCGCCTCCACCCGTCGTGATCATTCCGATCTCAAGTTGAGTCATTTGACCCACTTTCTCTTCCAGCGTCATGCGCGCAAGCAGCGATTCGACGTCGCGACTATAATCGCGTTTTGGAGAAGAAGGTCGAGTTGCGGTTTGCAAGAATCGATCGCTGTCATCGAGCTGAAAAGCGGTCGCTTGGGCGCGGACTCCGCTTTGTTGTACCACCGGGCAAAAGGTTATACTCCACGCGGTTATCAGTAGAATGCATATTCGCTTCATCCGCTTATCCTTTAATAGAAGTGTAAAACGCTGAAGGCGACGTGATTCTCTAACAACTTGTCATCGGGTTCAAGAGAAAACTGCGGTCGCGAATTTCAAAACGCTGAATCCGTGTCGAGCCTTTCGTGACGGGTAAGTTCTTTTCGCATATCATGAGCAGCCGCTCTCCCCGATTTTGAATGCTTCTCGATCTGCGGTGCCGGCAAATGAGGACACAATCCTCGAGGTGTAAAAACATTCGCCCAGGAGACCCCTGATGGATTCCAGGAACAGTTTAGGTCGGCTTAGCCTGGCATGGATTGGACTATTACTGATAATTGTCGCGGCGCTGGCTATAGTGATCGTACCAGTTTGGATCGTCCAGCCGTTCAAACCTGAAACCGAACGTGGCCTGGCGATGGCTTATACGATGCGCCATTGGTCGCCTATTCTCACGATCGTCGCGTTAGTCGTCTCGTTGGTCCTGGTTGGTTCACTTTGGCGCCGTAGCCGCCGCTGGTTTGCTAGAGCGATACTGATCATTATGCTGCTACCCCTGCTCGGGGCAACCTGGTTCGCACGGCAGAATCATTTCGAGTGGATGTTCAATCCGCTGGCGCACTCGTCTTTCGCCAAAGTCCCCGACGCATCGTTCGTTGCCGAGTCTGACATGGTTCTCGCAGTTGATAACCAAGGGGAAGCTGTCGCTTATCCGGTGCGATTGATGGCTTATCACCATGTAGTGCAGGACGTAGTGGGAGGCACGCCGATAGTGGCGACCTATTGAACGCTCTGTCACACCGGTCTGGTGTGGGAGACAACAGTTGATGGGCGGGTGCTGCATTTTCATCTGGCGGGCATTAATAACCAGAACTTCATCATGCGCGATGAGGAAACCGGCTCCTGGTGGCAACAGGTGACAGGCGAGTCGATCTTTGGGCCGATGAAAGGGAAGAAACTGCGATCGGTTTTTGTCGATGAGCTGACTTTCGGATTATGGAAACAGGAGCAGCCGCAGGGACGTGTCTTGCGCCCTGATGAGAAAGTCGCGCGCACAGGTCAGTATGCGCCGGCGAATTGGGAAGTGCGCATGACGAAGGTGCCGGTAACGACGTCGGCCAGCCTCGACAAAGCACTGGAGCCTCGAACGTTGATTGTCGGCGTTAAGGTCAATGACGTACCTCGAGCCTATCCATTTGATACCTTATTGAAGCAAAGCCCGATCATCGATGACGTTGGTGGTGTTCCGATCATCATTGTGCTCGGAGAAGACAAGAAATCGGTGCGGGCCTTTGCCCGGACCATCGACGGCCGCAAGCTGGAACTCTTCGCTAAACCAAATTCGACGCCGCTGCGTTTGGTCGACGCCGAAACCGGAAGCGAATGGGATTTCACCGGCCTTGCGGTCAGCGGTGGTTTGACAGGTAAGCAACTGCCGCGGTTGGCCGTTCTGGATGACTATTGGTTTGACTGGAAAACTTACAATCCGAACACCCAGCTTTACTTGTTAGGTGATCGTCTATAGGAGACTGGCGATGAAACACTATGCAAAAAATTTGATAGTTGGCTTAAGTGTAATGGTCGTATTGGCTGCATCAACCATGTTTGCGAGGGCACAGGATGCCGTGACGATTCTCGAAGGCGCGGCGCTGACCAGAGTGGTCCCGACTGGTTTTTATTATCAGGGATTGAGCGCTCCGACCCAGATGCGAAACGCTGCGGGGGCGCGCTTTGGGGAAAAGCGTTATTTGATCGCCGCGCTCGTCGATACGTCCGGTTACGCGGCCGATGTGCGGGCGAAATACGAAGGCTTCTTCATCACAGATTCACCGATTCAGATCAACGGCATCGATCTCAATGTCGGAGCATATGGCTTTGGTTTCAGCTCCGACGGAAAGCTGCAAATCCTCGACTTGGCCGGCAACCAGATCCTTTCGACAGCGACCACCAAAGACAACGAGTTGAAAAGGCCGCGGCCGCTCATGATGACCAAAGCCGGAGGCGGTTTGCGCTTCTATAACGGAAAGGACTATGTCACCATCGCTCCAAAGTAAGGGCGCTATGGAACATATCCGATATTCAGTTGCCTGCTGCCAAACTGACTTGGCGAACCCGATCGATCGTAAGCAGATGCGTGCGAATACCGATCGCATGCTTTCAATGATCGATTCAGCCGTGGCCGGAGCAGCACCTTTTCTGCCAGTGAAGCTCGCAGTGTTCCCCGAGTTCGCGCACTCAGCCCCGGTGTTCGCAACCGCCAAGGAGCTTAGAGAGAAACTCGCAATTGAAATTCCCAACGAGCATACCGAGCGACTGCAGCAGAAGGCGAAAGAACACGACATCTACATCCAAAGCGGCTCAATGCTGGAAGTGGATCACGAATGGCCGGGTCATGTTTTTAATGCGACCTGTCTGATCGGCCCGCGAGGAATCCTCTACAAGTATCGGAAAGTGAACACGTGGATTCCTTACGAGGTCCATACCAGCCCGCACGATCTCGAAACCTACAATGAGCCTCTCTTTCCTGTGGCCGACACACCGATCGGAAAACTCGGGTGTGCGATCTGTTATGACTGGTTGTTTCCCGAGGCGATGCGTCAACTCGCTGCGAACGGCGCAGAAGTTCTAATTCGAGTCTCTGCCTACATGGATCCGTGGGGCGCAACTGAGCCGATGGCCTGGTGGACCGTGATTAATCGCGCCCGCGCGATCGAGAACATCGCTTATGTAGTCGCCACCAATCAGGGCGCGAGTTTGAAACATTACCCGCCATATTCATGGCCCGGCGGCAGTCAGGTGATCGATTATGACGGCCGAATGCTGGGCGATGCTTCACCCGGTCCGGGAGAGCGCATCGTGGTCGCCCCAATCGACATCTCTGCACTGAGACACGAACGCGCCACGCGTCGGGGTCATCACATGCTCGCGCATCTCCGGACCGAAGCCTACCCCTGTTACCGCGAACACTCGTATCCCCCAAGGACTGATGTTGACCGCGCTGAAATCTCGTACGAGCGCAATAATCAAATGATAGATGCTGTAAAAGGCATTCACAGCAGTTGACTCGCCTGCCGAAGCTGTATTTAATAACTTATGTCGGGTCAAGCAACAAAGCTGTAGAGCAGAGCAGAGCAGACAGGGTTGGGAGCGCGGAGACGAGATTAAGGAGCAATGAATCTCCACAATGAATCGCATCAGGGTTTGCGGCGCCGCCACACTTTTGCTCGCAATCATCTTTCTTTTTGCTAAGTCAGCCGTAAGTAGCGCCGTCTGCGCGCAGCGTCAGAAGACAACGCGGAGCAATACGATAGGCGTTGGCGATCTCTTTCGCACGAACTGCGCTCGCTGTCACGGCGCTGACGGCCGGGGTGACACCCCCTTGGGTCAAACCTACAACGCGCCGGATTTTACCGACGCGAATTGGTGGCGCCGGAACGCCAGCACCACCACCCGCGGAAAGTTGCTTTCACTGGTGACGAATGGCAAGGGCGAAATGCCGGCGTTTGAGAAAAAGCTCACGCGTCATCAAATCGAATCGCTGGTCGATTATGTTCGGCGCTTTCGCGGGTCTAATTAAAATCGCTGATTTACCCTCGGAACTTGTGGTAACACGTTGATGCGTCTCCCCGCAGACAAGGAAATTTTGCAACCGCCCGCCGGCGATCAGGGACTGATTTGTGCTGTCGATTTGGGCGGCACCCACCTTCGCGCCGCGATTATCGATACTCAGGGAAAGTTCATAAATCGCCTCAAGGAAAGAACGCCGCTGACCGATAACCCCGGGGATATCGTCCGTGCGCTCGCGATGGCGCTGAAAGATTGTCAGCATGTTAGCGCAGCGCTTCGCGATCAGGTCCGTTCCTTATCGATTGTCGTTCCCGGTGTGGTCGACGCGAAATCAGGGAAGGTCATCAAAGCTCCAAACCTGCCCTGCCTGGACGGATTTCATTTGGCAGATACTCTCGCGGATGAACTGCACCTACCGGTGATTCTGGAGAACGACGGCAATGCAGCCGCGATTGGAGAGATGTGGCAAGGCGGAGCGCGCGGACGCCGCAGCTTTGTTTTCGTCACGCTAGGCACTGGCGTTGGCGGTGGAATAATCCTGGACGGCAAACTGTGGCGGGGAGCTAACAACTCAGCCGCAGAGATTGGCCATATGAGTGTCGAGCCGTTCGATGGCGTGGCGTGCGGATGCGGAAGTCGCGGATGTTTGGAAGTCTACGCTTCCGCCACGGCGATTGTGCGGATGGCCCGGGAAGCAAATCTGCGGTATTCAGCCTCATGCCTGCAGATTGGAGAAGGACTGACCGCGGAAGAGGTCTACCGAGCCGGCAAGCAAGGCGATGCACTGGCAATTGAAGTGTTTCATCGCATGGGTGGTTATCTTGGCGTCGGCCTCGCGAACCTTATCAATATTCTGAATCCGGAGATGATCGTAATCGGCGGCGGCGTGGCCAATGGCTGGGATTTGTTTGCCCATGAGTTGCGCCGCCAGGTCGACGAGCACGCATTCCCGCTACCGACTTCAGAAGTCCAAATAGTACTTGCGGAGTGCGGCGACGACGCTGGGTTGCTTGGCGCCGCGCTACTTGGATTTTGGGAACAATCCAAACGCGAGGTTCCGGCCCTTCTTCACCGCAGCTAAAGCATCAACCAAGCAAGCGTTCGGCGAACGATTATGACTTGGATCAAAACAAAGCCGATAGACCAGAACGATCTCGTTCTTTGCGCGCTGCTATCAAATCCTCCAGGATGAAACCGCTAAAAATCGGCATCACCGGAGTGCGCGGCATTGTGGGCGAAACGTTTACGCCCGAAGTCGCCGTAGGGTTCGCCCAAGCCTTTGCGACTTATCTGGATGGCGGTCGCGTTCTGGTGGGTCGCGATACCCGCTCGTCCGGCCCGATGGTTCGTGCCG
>DASQYL010000455.1:0-6834 GCA_035639235.1 Pyrinomonadaceae bacterium
CGCTCCGGGAAACGCGCCGAGTGCCGTTGATAACGACGTGCGCGTCTTCAGCGGGGTGTAAACGAAGAGATATCCGGCGATGACTGTGAGCCCGAGTAAGGCTGTGAGCACGTTAACGAATAATGCCAGATAGACTTCGGCCATCAACGTGAGGCTAAGACCAAACCACAGAGCCTCGAACGGAAACAGACGACGTGAAGGTAGTGGCCGATCGGCCGTACGGCGCATTAATCCGTCGAGATCCCGCTCGATGAATTGATTGAGAGTGCCGATCCCCGACGACAACAAAGCGATGCCAATCAACGTGTGTGCGAATGAAGCGTAATTGACTGCGCCCTGCGAGCCGAGTACAAAGCCCGCGGCAGACGTTAGGACGATGAGAAATGTAATGCGCGGCTTGGTTAGCTCGAGGTATGCACTGATCCGCGACTTCACAGTCGACGAAACGACCGCCTCTGCGGTTCTTGATGAATGAATCGGTAATGCTGCGGTCTTCGTCGACATAATTAACTATGCATGGGCCAGCCGATACTCGCTTCGCTTCACACCAACAGTTCTAAAAATTCTCAGCGTCAAAACAATCGTGGCGGCAAAAACTAATGCGCCACAGGCGACGTGCGCAACCGTCACGGCAATCATCGGATTCAGCGGTTGCGGATCGTATGGCGATCTCATGCGCGTTACGTAAGCGGCCAAGCCGAGGCCCAATTGCACAACCAGCAAAATCGCCGCCATGATTGCCGGTCTCGTCAAGTAACTTTCGCCTCGATAACGCGACATCACGAACCCGATCGTGGTTGAGAGCACCAATGCGACCACCACGGCGCCGCAAATGTGCGCAACCAGCAACGGCGTCGGCAGGTCCTGGTCCCAGGTCGCCGAGTGCCGCAACGTCGCTCCTAAAACCAATTGCGTCAGGATGACGATGAGCGCCAGCACACACATGGGGCGCACGGACGTTCCCTCGGCAGTCTGGTCGATTGCCCCCGCCGCGATCCAACGAGGCGACGTGAATACTGCGAGACTTACGGTGATGAGAAAGAACAATTGGGCCAGCGTCGCATGCGCTGCCGAAACGATCAGCGGCAGATTCAGTTTAACGGTCAATCCACCCAATAATCCTTGCGCGATGACCGCGCCTAAGGCTGCCCAGCCTAGCCTTTTCACCCAGGTCCGCCGCTCGCGAAACTGCACATAAACAGCCAGGATGATTGTCAGAATTCCGACGGCCGTCGCCACCATTCGGTGGCCGTGCTCCCAAAATAGATTCCCGACCATCCTGGGAAATACCTGCCCGTTTGACAACGGCCAATCAGAAGTTGCGAGCCCCGCGTCATGGCTCGTGACATTCGCTCCGGCAATAATGAGAAAGAACGTCGCGCACGCCACAAACACGGCGTAGCGGTGTAAAGCTCTGAGCATTTTCAATTGCCAATTTCCAATTGCCGATTTCGAAGCGACCGTCTGATTACCCGAAAACAATGGGCAATCGGAAATCGCAAATCGGCAATGCATCAATGATTGTGAAGCGGTATTTCGATCGCCGGGAGCATCTGGAACGAACCTGGCTGCCCCATGGCGCTTGCGCCGAATGAGAAGTCGGCTTTCCCTGCACCGCTCGCCGGCACAGTGACTTCCATTGTCTTTTCGGTTCCGGTAGCGCCGCCTTCATGCCACGCCACGACCGTGTACTTGCCTGGCGGCACGTCCTTGATCGTGAAGCTGCCATCCTCGGCTGTAACTGCAAAGAACGGATGCTTCAACACGCCGACGTATGATTTCATCCACGGATGCTGATTGCACTTGACCTGGACCAACGAAGGCGAAACCTCCGGCGCATTCAGCGTGTGCGTCAAAGCCGCAGCGCCGTTGGGCTGCGATTGGTTCCAGTCTGGATTGTTCTTGGGCGTGAAGTGAATGTTGTGCGTCGTCGGGTCGCTGTTTTTGATCGTGATCGGCTGCTTCACCATTACGCCGATCACATGCGGCTGATAATGGCAACCGTTCTGATCGAGCGTGGCCGGTGAAGTGGCTGCCGGAAAAGTGTACGTTCCAATCTTGCTGCCGTCCGCGAGCGTTCCGTCTTTGATGTATACGAAAGTGTTAGCGACCTTCCCGTCCTTAACGACCCATTCTTCGGTCATCAGATTCGGGCTCTTCGACGTGCACGCCGGATCGGCCGAAGTGTCAATCTTCTTGTTTTCCGGCGCTGCGCCGTTGTAAGAGATGACGCCGGAGATCGTGCCCTCATTGCCTTTTGATTTATAAGGCGTGCCAGCCGAGCCCGTGTCGCCTGCATTGTCATTATCGTCTGTCTTCGGTCCGCCGCATGACGAAGCCAACGAAAGCAGACTGATCATGGCAATCAAACCCAGCCACAATCGTGCATTCTTACTCAACATAAATTGAGTCCTCCAAAATTAAGATGACGTGTTTCTATTGAAATTAAGCATACTCTACGGGTGTTTAGAGTACCAACTTTAGTTGGGCTTTTCCGTGCGATAAAAAGCCAGACTGAAGTCGGTACTCTAACCTCGCTATCCGTAACGCGCATGATGCAAGCGATGATGACTACGACGATCGCTGGCGCCGTTTCTGTTTCGACTTAACTGTTGCCTTCCGTTCGATTGCTGGTTGTTTCGTCCCGTCGTGGTGGTCGTCGCGGGCGCCGCCGCTGGTTTCGCGGGGGCTGGCGATGCGGACATCAAACGCTTCTGCTCTTCCGGCGTAATCATAAACATGTATCGCGTCACCAGCCGCGCGTGGTCCTTCGGATAATTCACCACGTCCGCCGGCGCGTTCGGAGCGCCAACCACCCAGCGATCCCCGTTCTTCACAAACATGCCATCGGGCATCGCCACACCAGGACTGATGTCAGATGGCTTCGGCAACCAACGCATGATCCAATCAGGTTTCAATCTCTGGCTCGCCAACAAAAAGTTCGGCGCAGTGGCTTTGGCGTCGTGGACCGGATCGCCAGTCACGTGACATTTCAGGCACGGCGTTCCCGACGTAAAGATGTCTCGCGCGATCTGCCGCTCCTGATCGGTCAAAGGCTCCATCGGCTCCTTAATATAAGGATCGTTTTGAGACGACACGGCCATGAAGAACTTCACCAGCGTGCGCAGTTCGTTCGGCGAGAAATTAAACGTCGGCATGTGCACCTGAATGTACGGCCGCACGCCGTTTCGATTCAGACCCCACTGCGGCAGCAACTTGCCGTTGCTTTGATCGTTAGCCGTCGCGGCCGCAGGCTTCGCGCCCGGTGATGCTGCGGCGCTCGGGGATGCCGATGACGCAGGCGACGACGACGACGGCGCTGACGAAGACGACGGCATCATTGGTTTCTCGCCAGGCTGCATCAACGAGGGATCTTTCAAGAACTTCATCAGCCAATCGGGATCGACGCGCGCGCCTTCGCTGGTCAACATTGGCGGCAGGAATTCTCTTTGACCTGAATAGAACGACAGTGAACTTAGCACGCTGCCGATAACCATCGTCGGTTCAGTCGAGTTATTGTAGGCACTGATTTGCTGTCCGGGCTGCAGCACATGACATCCCATGCAGTTGTATTTCTTGATCACCCACCAGCCGTTCTGAATGTCCTGTCGACGCGAGTCCTGCGGATTATAGAAAAGCGAGGCCGGAACGTTCGCGCCCTCAGCGCCTTCGCTGCCGAGCAGTAGCGTCGTCAAACCGGTCCGCCAGCTTTCAGTCAGATAGGGCTTCGGCATGCGAAGACGATCTTTCGGTTCGAGATACTTCGATTTGCCGGTGTCGTAGATCGAAGGGTCGCTCAGCTTGTGTTCGAAGAAGCCGCGGTGGTCGTACCACTCCTTGTCCTTCTCGCCCTTGTGCTGGACCAGCGGTTGACCGTCAGCACCCTTCGGTTCGCGGCCGTATTCAGCGTCCTGCGTCAACAGCGCGAAGTCGAGCCGCTCCAAAGGCGTCGCGCCTTCGGTCGTCAACTCTTTGCCGATGCGCTGCTCTTCCTCGAAGCCTTTGATCTCATGACAACCGGCGCAACCGTACTGCTTGATCTCAGCTTTGCCTTCATCGGCCAGCTTCGGATCGTCCATGTACGAAACGTCTTCGCCCGTCGGCGGGGCCGACAGAGAGAAAAGATATGTCGCGACGTCGCGCGCATCCTGTTCAGACAAGCGCAGGTTCGGCATCACGGTCATGTTCTGGACCTGAAGTTCGGCGCCGTCGTTGGGACAAGTTGAATGCAGTTCGGTGTCGAAGAGATAGGGTTGGTTGTGTTTCGCGTAATCTTCGGGCGTTAGGTCGCGATGCTCTTTCGGGCAATAGGGCGCGTAACGTTCGCGCGGGTTGTAAATCCAACGCACGATGTAATCGTAATTAGCTTTTTCGCCGACGCGCGTGAGGTTCGCCGCGAACGCCCCGCCAATCTTTTGATCTTCTTCGCCAATCGAGTGACAAGCGAGACAGCCGCGCGATTCAAAAAGTTCCTTGCCGTGGTTCTTATCGCCCTGCGCTTGTGTAGGAACCTTGCCATCAAAACCGTTCTGCCAGAGATAAGCGGCAACCGCCTTTAAATCGTCTGGGCCGTCTTCATCGACATGAAATCGCCAGAAGGTCGGCATCTTCGTGCCGGGACGAAACGCTTGCGGGTCTTCGAGCCAGCGTGGAATCCACTCCTTGCGCAGCTTCAAACGAACATCTTTGAGATTCGGCCCAACCTTCTTTTGATCCTGCTGCAGGTAGCGCGTCTGCAGATTCAATTCATCGATGCGCGCCGCCAATTGACTGTTCTGCACCCGCAGCGAATCGGCATGCGCAAGGAGTTTCTGCACCTCATCGCCTTCTACATTCGCGCTGTTATCAGTGTCGAGTTTTGCCTGACGTTCATTCGCGGCGATCTGATCTTGCAGCTGTGAAATCTGCTGTCGCGCATTCGACAAGGCGTCAGCTTCGCGATCGAAAGCCTCCATGCGATGACACCCGACGCACCCGCGCTGATAGAAAAGGTCTTTGCCGAGATTCAAAGTGTCCGCGCCCTGCGTCACGCGATCGTTCGCATGGCACATTTGGCATCCCGCTTCCGTGTTCTCTTTATGAAACAGCGGGTGCAGCCAGAATGGATTCAGCCCGTGCGCTTTGACGACGCTGGTCGTCGCGCGCCCGTTGCCGCCGTGGCAAGCCGAGCAGCCGAACTTTTCGGGGTTGTGAATCTGCAGGAGTTCCTTGCGCGGGTGACTGACAAAGGCGCGCGCCCAGTCGTCCGGCCGCTTGCCTGGACCATTGGGAGCGACGTCCGATGCCTTGATCGTCAACGGCTCACGAGTGCCCAAGTGACAAATCTCACATCGATCGACGATCTGATATTCGTTGACGTTGATTTGATGGCCGAGAATTGTGTAGTCGAACGAATTCTGGTTCTTGCGAATCAGGTCGTCGATATTCTTTTGCGGCAGAACGGCGACGTGGTTCTTGAGATAATCGTCACGCTTCTTGGCGAGATCCGTTGGCTCTTTGAGCAGGTCGGCTTTCTGTCCCAGCGCCTTTGCTTTTTCATCGCGCAACCCGTTGAACGAGTCTTCCAACTGCTGGAAGTTCATCTTCTGCCGGCTAACTTTGCCGGTACTCGCATCGGGCAGATCGACTGAGACGACTTCTGCCAGCTTGTCTCGCCGTTGCCTCTCGTAGCGATCTTTCCAGAACTTGTTGGGCGCGATTTCCTCTTTCCAGGTGATCACCACCAGCCGGCCACGCTGATTTTGAAAGGGTTCGGTGACTGCATCGAGCCTCGCCTGAATTCCCGCCACTTGCTTGTCGATGTCCGAAACCTGGTCTTTGACTTTGTCGAGCGAAGCTTGCGCCGCGTCGGCGAGTTCCTGGTATTCAGGCGTCGCTTTAATGTCTGCTTCAGAGGCGCCCGCGTTTTTGCGAATGCTCTTCAGATAAGCGGTGTAGCGCCGCACAAATTCCTGTTGCATCGGCCGCCACGGGCGTTGGCCGAAGCCTTCGTCGTAAAGCGCCCACAGCGTGCAGAGCATCAATAAGACGACGCAGACGAGGATAATGGCGCTGGTCGACCGGCTGGCGATCGGATCGCGCTGCGGCTCAGATTCTTTTTTGACCAGCGATTCGATCGGTTCCTGAGACTCAGCCACAGTTTATGATTCCTTGACAGTTAAATATTGAACCAGGGAGTCACCCAGACGTACTTAATCGTAAATACGAGACGCAAGAAAAGTTTCACCGGCATCGCCAGCAGCACGCTCACCGCAAAGAACTGAAACGTCATGTATTGCAGGATGCTGGTGTTCTGCAGCAGCTTCATTTCAAACGGATCGGGAATCTTCGCCCACGCCATGAATTTCTTCGGCGACAATAGGTAACTGAACTTGAAGCGCCCGCGCTTCATCAGCCAATGAAAGAACAGGCCGCCGATGATGTAGAACGTGCCGACGACAATCATTCCGAAAATCGCTTTGGCGATCCAATTCGTTTGTAAGAAACCGAGCCCGGGAATTCCGGCGACGATCTCGTGCAGATCGCGATTGCGATCGAAGACCACGGTGTTGTGGTCCCACGTCTCTCCCGGCCAGAACCAAATCCAACCCGGCCCGCGAATGAACGTGCCGATGAAGATTAGGAGAATCCACATCAGGAATCCCCAGCCGAACATGTTCACCGCAAATCGTCTTTGACGCAGCGTGTAGTAGCCGTTGCCGAGCGGGTTTGAATCGACGTACGGGAAAACCATTAGTCCGATCATGATGATCGACGGCATCACAACACCGGCGATCCAGGGATCGAAATAGACGAGCATCTCCTGCAGTCCGAGGAAATACCACGGCGCTTTCG
>DASQYL010000456.1:0-9126 GCA_035639235.1 Pyrinomonadaceae bacterium
CTTCGCCGACGATGCATGAATGACCGATCTGCACCAGATTGTCGATCTTCGCACCGCGCTTGATGCGGGTCTCACCGGTCGACGCCCGATCGATCGTCGTGTTCGCGCCGATCTCAACGTCGTCTTCGATCACCACGCGCCCGACTTGCGGGATTTTCAGCCAGTGCTTTTCTTCATCCTTTGCGAATCCAAAACCATCTGAACCGATCACGGCGTTGTTATGAATGATGACGCGCTTACCGACGATCGTGTTCGCGCGAATGGCCACGCCTGAATGAATCTCACAATTGTCATCGATCGATGTGCCTTCATAAATCGTCACGTTTGGATGAATGCGGACCCGATCGCCGATCGTCACATTGGCGAGAATCACCGAACGAGCGCCGATGAAAGTGCCTTCGCCGCTTTTCGCACTGAGATCGATCACTGCGGAAGGATCGATTCCGGCTTCGAAGGTTGGGCGCGGATGAAAAACGGTCAACGCTCGAGTAAACGCGAGATAGGGATCTGGCGCGCGGAGGATGGCGATGTCGGCGCGCGCAATTTCGGTATCTTCCGCAAGATAAATCGCGGCGGCGCGCGTGCTCGCGACCTTGTTCGTGTACTTCGGATTAGAAAGAAAAGTGACCTCGCCCGATTTTGCTTCATCCAGACCCGCCGCGGCGGTGATTTCGATATCGCCATCGCTGATGGCGCACTCAGCGCCGGTTTGGGCGGCCAGATCCAAGAGTTTCATTTGAACGGAAGTTTACCGTATGAAGCGGACAGGCGCACGCTAGTTAGCCTAGCGCGTCGCCGATCAAGATATAAAACAACACCGAAGCGGCCGCGATAACGATAACGAGAAGTGCAATTACAAGTACTGTTGGAGTTCGATCTGAAATCGCTGCCGCAGACAATCGCCGGGCGCTGAAGTGAAGATGCGAGGTTGAGCCAGGAGTAGCGCGATCGATCGTTTGCTGTAAGTCTTCAGCGAAGCGGATGCGCTCATTCATCATCCAGGAATTCTCGATCGCGGCTTCAAATCTCAGCCGCAGCGCAGGTGGCAATCCGTCGCTCACATAATTGTCGATCAACTGGTCGCGCCAGGCGCACAGCTCTGCGAAACGTTGCGGGTTGGCGAAATATTGAATCTCGAATTGCGTCTGCTCCTCGTCAGAGAATTCACCGAGCAGGTAGCGGGTGAACTCTTCGCCGTCAGTGGTTTCTTCGATCACAGCATCCGTTTTGAAGTGCGCGGACATGACCCGGTCTTTTTAGCACAACCATCAGAATGCCGTCGAATTGAAAAGCGTCGGTCACCGATTGTAGTTGACCGCCTCCAACTACATCATGTTAACCGGATCGATTTCGAGCGTAACAGCGCGCGCGTCCCCGCCTTGATCTTTGAACTTCTTTAGCGCTTCATCGATGATCGCGCGCATTTGTTTGCGGCTGCGCGACTTGATCACTATCTGAATGCGGTGCTCTCCACGCAGGCGCGCGAAGGGCGCTGGTGCTGGACCGAGAACGCGACACAAATGATCGCGGTTCGCGTCATTCAGTGCGTTTCGTATTTGCTGTGCGGTTGCTTTTGCGTAAGCGGCGTCTTTATGGCGAACGAGTAGGAGCGCGAGCACGACAAATGGCGGATAGCCATGATTACGTCGATGACGAATTTCCTGATCGTAAAACCCGCGATAATCCTGCGCCATCGCATAGCGCAAGGCGTAATGATGCGGATGATAAGTTTGAATCAGGACCCGTCCCGGCAAATCGCCACGACCCGCCCGCCCGGCAACTTGCGTTATCAACTGGAACGTTCGTTCGGCGGCGCGAAAATCAGGCAGCGCAAGTCCCGCATCGACTGAGATCACGCCAACCAAAGTCACGTTGGGAAAATCGTGACCCTTCGCCAACATCTGCGTTCCCACCAGCAGATCGATGTCGCCTTTACTGAAATCCAGCAGTGTCCTTTCGAAGTCATGGCGCCGCGCTTTCGTGTCGCGATCGATTCGGCCGATACGCACGCGCGGAAATCTCTTTCGCAGCAACTCTTCAATCTGCTCAGTGCCTTCACCGACGTAATAGATGTATTTGCTGCTGCAGTTAGGACACTGCGACGGCGCGCGCTGCCGATGATTGCAGTAATGACAAACCAGCGTGCGGTCGCCGCGATGATAAGTCAGGGTAACGTCGCAGTTCGGACATTCGATCGACTCTCCGCACGAGCGGCACAGGATAAAGCTCGAATAGCCACGACGGTTGAGCAGAATGATCGTCTGCTCGCGGCGTTGATAAGTTTGCTCGATCGTTTCCAGGAGTTCATCCGAAAATACAGCTGGCTTGTTTCGTTGCTTAAAGACTTCGCGCATGTCAATAAGTTCCGCGCGCGCAAGCGGGCGGTTCGCGATACGATGCGTCAGTTGTAGGTACTGGTACTTTCCCGTTTGCGCATTGTGAAAAGACTCAAGCGAAGGCGTCGCCGAACCCAGCAACACCACCGCGGATTCTTTTTGCGCGCGGACAATCGCGGTATCGCGCGCGTGATAAAACGGCGATTCTTCCTGTCGATATGACGCGTCCTGTTCTTCATCGATAATAATCAAGCCGAGTTCCGCGACTGGCGCGAACACCGCCGAACGCGTGCCCAGCACTACCCGAGCTTCGCCTGTACGCAGACGTGACCATTCGTCGAAGCGCTCACCTTTCGATAACGATGAATGAAAAATCGCGATTTGATCGCCAAAGTGCGCGCGCAGCCGGCGCGAAAGAATCGGCGTCAGAGCTATCTCCGGAACCAGCAACATAGCGCCGCGGTTCATTTCCAACGCGTGATGCATTGCGCGAATGTACACCTCGGTCTTGCCACTGCCGGTGACGCCGTGCAGCAGTATTGGCGCAAACGCGTGCGCATTCAGCGGCTCGTTAATCGCATGCAGCGCCGCCGCTTGCTCTTCAGTTAAAACAAAGTCGCCAGCTGTCGGCAGGTTCGCGTGAGCCAACGGATCGCGACGCAGCTCCTCTTCGAATTGAGTCACGAGGCCGTTCTTTAAAAGCGTCCTGATGACTGATTCGCTGACATTGGCTTGTTCGGTTAAGTCGACGATCGACATCGCACCCTGCTGCGATCTTAGAAGATCGATGGCCCGATGCTGCGCTTCCGTTATGCGCCGCTTTGGTTGTTTTTCGTCTGAAGGAAGTGAGCTAATTCGCACGGCGCGTCGTCGCTTCGCGCGCGTCGCCCGCTTCAGCGTGCGGAAACCGCGCTGAATTAGCCCGTCCGCTTCCAATTCACGCAACCACCTCGGAGGGCGTGCCTGTCCAATGCGTAATGAGAGAGCGCCGATTTCAAATTCGCCTTCGTCGGCGAGCAAGAAGAGCGCGCGGGACTTTGAAGACCCGCCGGCTGACGCAGGCGGTCCTGACTTCAGCACGTCCCGTCCGCGTTCAGTGATCGAAATCGTTTGTTCTACGGTGGCGTTGATTCCGGCGGGCAGGGCCGCGCGCATGACCTCGCCCCAGGGCGCTGCGTAATAATCAGCGACCCAGCGCGTGATTTCCAAAACCTCGGAAGTGAGCGGCGGATCGACGTCGAGCAACTCCTGAACTTCTTTTAGCTCCGATGCGATGAGGCTGGTTCCCGAACGTAATCGCGGCCACAGAGCCACGATATAGCCGGCCGTCGTTTTCGTGCCGAGTTGGACCATTACACGCGAGCCGACCCGGGCGTTGCGCTGCATTAAAGACGGCAGGCGGTAGGTGAAGAGCTTTCGCAAATGGACTGGAACTGCGACTTGTGCGAATTGCGGCAGCGATGATTCTGGGGATTCCACGGCTGTCATGGCTTGGAAGCTGCGCCAGAGCCTAACGCGAAGTGCACTGAGATGAAAAGAGGATCAAGACTTTCGCGGAGTGTTCTCGAGATAGTCGCGCACCATTTTCAAATCTTCCCAGGTCTCGCGTTTCTTCGACGGATCGCGGAGAAGGTATGCGGGATGGAAGGTGGGCATCACTTTGATGCCGCGAAAATCCTGGAATGTTCCGCGCACGCGCGTAATGCCTTCACGCACTTCGAGAAGATTTCGTAAAGCCGTGTTTCCCATGACGACGATTACTTGTGGTTGAATCGCGGCAATCTCCCGAAAAAGAAAAGGTCGACAAATCGCGGCCTCTTCCAAAGTCGGTTGCCGATTGCCGGGTGGCCGACAGCGGTTCACGTTGCCGATGATCACGTCTTCGCGCTTCATGCCCATCGCTTCAATCATCTTCGTCAGCAATTGCCCTGCACGGCCGACAAATGGTTTGCCCTGGGCGTCTTCATCAGCTCCGGGTGCTTCGCCGACGAACATGAGCCGCGCCTGGCGATTTCCGTGAGTGTTCACAACCTGAGTTCGCCCTTCGCACAAACCGCAACGCGTGCAATCGCCGATGTCGGTCCAAATCTGTTCCAACGTTTCACTCGATTCTGGCAGCGCCGGTTCCGCTAGAGTCATTTCGCCAAACAGCGATTCGACCTGCCGCAGCGCGCTCGTCGGCGATACGAATTCGCGAGTCGGCTGAGACGGCGGATGTTCTTGCGTAGAAGTTTTCGCCGGAGTTGGAGCGGCGACGCGGTGCACGGGAGCCGAAAATGTTTCCGCTTGAGGCCATGAATCGAGCGCGAGATGCTCGATGCTGAGCTCCCTTAAAAACTTGGTCTGCTCGCGCATATTGCGCAGCACCTCAAGCAATTCGCTGTTCGCGTCGTTAGACATGTCAATTATCGGGGCGCGCTCCTGGCTCTCGGTACGCGGCCGCGGAGTTTCATGATTTCGTCGAGAATCTTATTCGCGACTTCATCTTTGGATGACAATGGAACGGCGATCGCCTCGGGGTTTTCGCGAACTAGAATGGTCACCTCATTGTCCTCAGAATCAAATCCGGCGCCTTCGCGAGAAACATCATTCGCGACGATCATATCGAGATCCTTGCCTTTCATTTTCGTCTGCGCGTTTGGAATGACGTCTCCAGTTTCGGCAGCGAAGCCGATCACCAATTGACTATCAATTTTCTTTCGCGCGACTTCATTCAGAATGTCAGCCGTGCGCTCGAGTTCGAGAGTTAGTACTGATGCGGCTTTCTTAATCTTTTCCGCCGCCGGGCGCTTTGGCCGATAGTCGGCGACAGCGGCTGCCGCGATAAAAATGGTGGTGTCGCCAAGTTCACGCATGACAACTTTGCGCATTTCTTCTGCGGTGGTCGTTTTGATCACATCGACATCGGGAGGCGCTGACGCTGTGGTTACGCCGCTAACAACCCGAACCTGGGCGCCTCGTGCGCGGGCGGCTGCGGCCAACGCAAAGCCCATCTTTCCGGAGGAGCGGTTGGAAATGAAGCGCACTGGATCGATTGGCTCCCGGGTGGCGCCGGCCGTGATCAGAATCTTTTCGTTCACCAGATCACGCACCGAAGAATCTGCCGGATCGTGTTCTAAAATTTTGAGCGCGGCAGAAACTATTCGTTCAGGCGTGCTCAATCTCCCCGGCCCAATCGTGCCGCACGCCATTTCGCCGGCGTCTGGTTCAATTATTTGCACGCCATCGCCTTTTAACTTTTCAATGTTGCGCCTGGTTGCCGAATGTTCCCACATCTTTGTGTTCATCGCCGGCGCGACCAGCACGGGCGCAGTGCAAGCGAGATAAGTTGAGGTGACGAAGTCGTCAGCTACTCCGTTCGCAAGTTTGGCCAGGGTGTTGGCGGTTGCGGGTGCTATCACAAACAGGTCGATCGTTTGCGAAAACGTGATGTGGGCAATCGGATCTGGATTCTGAGGTGAATAATCGTCGACAATGACATAGGAACCCGAGAGCGCACGGAAAGTCAGCGGCTGGACAAACTCGCAGGCGTGACGCGTCATCGCTACCCGGACATCGCAACCCGACCTTTGCAGACCGCGAAGTATTTCGATCGCCTTGTAAGCAGAGATGCCTCCGGTTACTGCGAGAGCTACTTTCTTATGGATCAAAACTTGGCCGTTCACAGGCGTGGTGAAATTGAAATGTAACACCGCTGAATGAGGTGCGCAACGAAACGCCTGTCCGGTCTGTTTATAATGCGCCAGTGTTTTTCGACTCTAACTGGCATTCAGTGTGCGACCGCGCTAAAGTACGCACGTGCATTAATGAAGCTGGTTCAACACCTTGAGGGACATTCCATGTATCGTCTTTCCGGTACTGTGCTCCTTGTCTTCTCGTTTTTCATCGTGGTGACGCTTAGCGGCACTGCGTTTGGGCAACGCCAGGCCGAGGGGGAATTCGGGCCCGTGGTGTCTGCCTATCTCGGCTACCTTAACAATGAGCAGGAGGTTGTTGACGACCGGGTAAGCCGCAGGGAGATTACTGCCGCCTATTATCGTCGCAACTCAAACCGTATTCACGCGCTGAGACAGACGGCTGTGAGGCTAGCCCGTCAGAGCGGGAACGATTATGTGCCTGAACTTGAAGCCGTGACTGCAGACGAGTTTAGAACTATCTTTGAACATCCACCTCGTCCTGCTTCCCTCACAACAACCGGAGTTATCGACAATAAATTCCGCTTCCTGGGGGCTGTTCACGACGGCGAAGTTTTCTATGTCTTTGCCCGTTTGGATCCATATGAGCAAGCAGATCTGATTCAAAGAACTATGAAAGGCACCGCAACGTCGGGCACCGCAGTAACACCATCGGGGGCTATCGAAACGAGCCGGGCCAGACGAGTGGTTCCAAAGTGAGGCGAGGGTCTCATACAGACCGGCGCAATCTGGTAACACAAAGACACAGAATCTTGACAGCCCGCGGCAAAAAACCTCTTTACAGGCCGATTTTGGCGTGATATCTTGACCCGCAAAGCTAGTTAATACTGTAGCTTAGGTGTTTCTGTTCAAGGCTTTATTGTTGACATAAGGGCTTTGGTTCGTGTAAAAAGGCAAAGACAAGGGCCTTTTTTGCAGGTGCCTGCCACGCTTTCTTTTTGGTCCCGCTGAAGCGAGACTTTCGGGTTGGACGGAGTATTTCCCGTCAGCTGTGAATTTTTAGCAGCGCGCTTCCACAAAACTTGTTTACTTCGTATGGGAGGAAATGATGATTAGCAGAACTTGGAGCCGTAAGTCGATTGCGTTCTGTGTCGCAGTTGCCGTTTTGAGCGTTTATTCGATGGTAGCGCTAGCGACCGCGCCGCAGAAAGCATCAGGCGAGCTTTCGGTTTCTGGTCAAGTAACCGTTAACGGGCAAGCCGCTATTTCCGGCGCCACGATTTTCTCAGACAGCACAATTGCAACGGCCGCTGGTAGCAATGCGACTATCAGTCTCGGCAAGCTTGGCCGTGTTGAGTTGTATCCTAACTCGTCCATTAAGTTGAGCTTTACCAATGGCAACATTTCGGGTTACCTCGATGCTGGACGTGTTCAGGTTTCGACACTCGCTGGAACCTCAGCGATTATTACCGCGAAAGATGGCGCGGCTGTAGCCGATGCGGCTCAGGCCTCGACATTCATGGTCGACCTCGAGTGCGGCAATATGGTAGTTGCTTCACAAGCAGGTCAGGTCGAATTGCGATCAAGCGGTAGCGCCAAAGCGGTTGCCGCAGGAACATCGGAATCAGCCGGAACGCCGCAACCTGGCACGCGTTGCACACGCCTGACGAGGCCGGATACCTTCGGCCATCTGCATGGCGGCGCATTAGCTGCCTTGCTACTTGCCGCCGGTGGAGCGGTGGCGGCGGCAATATTCGCGTCGCAACACAATGACTCGCTGAACTTTGGTGGATCGATCACGGTAGTTAGTCCGACCAGGTAAGCGCGCTCAATCGACAAATAATCGCGCGTCTTAACGCGCTTCTGATGATAACCTTGCGGGTCACGCGCATCGCGCTGTGACCCGTAAGTTTTGCCCCACGTTCGCTGTAGGAATCCCCAATGCACATTGCCGTTATCGGCTCTGGGTATGTTGGACTCGTTACCGGAGCATGTTTCGCAGAATTCGGCGTTGATGTTATCTGCGTCGATATTGCCGCTGATAAAATCGAATCACTGAGTCGGGGTGAGAGCCCGATCTATGAACCAGGACTTGATCAGTTACTCACGAAGAACCTTCAGGCCGGCCGTCTCAGATTCACCACTGACATCGCGTCCGCCGTTAAGCAGTCTCTAGTCATATTCATCGCGGTCGGCACTCCACCGCAGGCCGACGGCTCAGCCGATCTATCCTTCGTTGAAAACGCGGCCCGCAGCATCGCGGCGCATATGGACGGTTATAAGGTCATTGCGACCAAGTCCACAGTCCCGGTGGGAACGGGCCAGCGGCTGGTAAAAATAATCTCAGATGCTCAGGCTAAACCGACAGAGTTCAGCATAATTTCAAACCCCGAGTTTCTACGCGAAGGTGCGGCGATCGGAGATTTCATGCGGCCCGATCGCGTGGTAATCGGAGGCTCGGATCCACAGGCGATCGAGATCATGCGCGATCTCTATCGGCCTCTTTACCTAATCGAGACGCCGTTCGTTATCACCTCGCTCGAAGGCGCTGAGCTAATCAAATATGCATCGAATGCTTTTCTCGCCACGAAGATTTCTTTCATCAATGAGATCGCCAATTTATGTGAGTGTGTTGGATGCGATGTGCACGATGTGGCGAGAGCGATCGGCATGGACAAGCGAATCGGGAGCAAGTTTCTTCACGCGGGGCCCGGATTCGGTGGCTCGTGCTTCCCGAAAGATACGGCGGCGTTGTCCATGATTGGCAGGCAATACGGCGCGCCTACCCGCATCGTTGATACAGTAATCGAGGTCAATCGCCGGCAACGTCTATCGATGATTCCAAAGATTGAAACGCTGGCCGGCGGTGAACTGGCTGGTAAGCGCGTCGCCGTCCTCGGCTTGGCCTTCAAACCGGAAACAGATGACATTCGTGATGCGCCATCGCTCGATATTATCCAAGGCTTGGTCGATCGGGGAGCGCGCGTGGTCGCCTTTGATCCCGTTGCCGCCGGCCAGACGGAGAAGGTCCTGCCCATGATCGAATACGCGAGCAACGAATATGAGGCGGCGATGGAAGCCGACGTGCTGGTGTTTGTAACTGAATGGAATCAATTTCGTGCATTGGATATGAAACGAATTCGAAAATCGATGAA
>DASQYL010000457.1:0-5140 GCA_035639235.1 Pyrinomonadaceae bacterium
TGTCCTTTGAACAACGGTTGCTCGCCTCGCGGCAAACCAAGCTCGATGCGGAAATCGTAGATTGGTTTTGCCATCTTATCGACTTGGATTTTGGCTAGCGCCATAACTCCTTTTCCCACCCACGGCGTGAGACGCATGAGATGATACAACCAAGGCCACTGCGGCGGCACGATCGGATCATAAACCGAAAGAAACGAAGCCGGGGCGAGCACGCTGGAAATCCAAGGCAGACGTTTCTTTTCCGCCACGATGGTGCCGGCGAATGGCAGTGGGTGCGTCAACATCAAATCGGCGCCGACAGTTGCTGCGGCGAGATCCTGATAGATATCCCGCAAATGCGGGATGATTAGGTCGCCTACAGCTTCGGGACCTCGTTTCGGATCCATGATCGGCGCAACGACTCTAGCAACTTCGTCAGGATCGTCGATTCCCGGCACGTCCGGGCGCACCGGAACGAACTCCAATCCAATGGCGTCCATCTTGGCGCGATAGACTTCAGAGGTCGCGATCACAGGCGTGTGTCCGCGACGCTTTAGTTCCAACGCGATCGCGATGTAAGGATGAATGTCGCCGAATGAACCGAAGGTTGAGATGACGATATGTTTGCCAGTCATTTCATTGATTGATTAGTTCGCTCGATCGTAACGCTGTTACATCGCCGGCGCGTACAATCCTGACACGACCGCTCGGAGTTTCAACCCGTAAAGCTCCGTCACTTTCGACGCCGCGCGTAATTCCGGCAAAGGTTTCTGTCTCCAACGACACGGCCACCGGCCGGTCGATCGCATATGACGAATTGGCGCACCACTCACGGATCGTGTGATCTGCGCCGCCTTCAGCTTGCAGCATCGCGTAGCGTTCCGAGATCGCAGTTACGAGTTTGCTCAACAAACCGTCTCGATCGGCGACAGTCCCGATCAATTCTTCCAAAGAGGTAGCGCACGTTTTCAGATCGTCAGGCACAGCCTGGTTTGCGAGATTAATTCCAATGCCCACGATGGCTGCCGGGCCAATCGGACTCTCTACAGTTTCCGAAAGAATGCCGCACAGCTTTTTTTCATCGACATAAATATCGTTGGGCCATTTGATGTCGGCGCGCAAGCCGCATGATTTCAATAGAGCATCGAGCACCGCGAGCGCTGCCATGAAGGTCAGCAACGGCCACAAGCTCATCGCTAATTGCGGCCGCAGGATGATCGAAAAATAAATACCCGCATCCTTCGGCGAGTGCCACTTGCGATCCAGCCTGCCCCGTCCGGCGGTTTGCTCTCGCGCAACGATGCAAACGCCTTCGCGTGCTCCAACTTTCGCCTGACGTAAGGCTTCAAGGTTGGTTGAATCGATTGAATCGAAACGAAGAATCTTCGGATGGAATGCTACCGTTACCACCGTTTCATGATAAGTATTAACCACAAAGACACAAAGGCCACAAAGATGATGAGAATATTCGAGCCGTTACCGCCCGAGACTGAACGACTTGCGAATCAAACCGTTGACGCAGCGATGAAAGTCCATCGCGCGCTTGGTGCCGGGCTATTGGAATCGGTTTATGAGAAGTGTTCGACCCACGAGTTGAATCGCCGGCAGATCCATGTGCAGAGGCAAGTCAGTGTTCCGGTCGTTTATGAAGGACTTCGACTGGAATCAGGCTTGCGATTTGATAGGCTGGTAGCCAATCAGCTCATTGTAGAAATCAAAGCCGTGGAAGAAATGAACGCCTTTTCAAGGCACAGGCCCTTACCTATCTACGACTAGCGAATCTAAGCCTTATTGATCAATTTCAACGTCACTCTACTGCGCGATGGCATCGAGCGGATTATTCTTTAGAATTTTTCCCCTAGTTTACTTTGTGTTCTTAGTGTCTTTGTAGTGAATCACACCAGGAACCCGCGGAACTTCGCCGGATTCAATTCATATCCTGGAAACACCGTCTTCAGATTCGTCGCGCCGAGATGCTTCTGGGCAATCTCGCCGAAGACGTTGCGAAAGTCGGTGGTCAACGCCAAATCGCGGCCTTCGTACAATTGATCGTTCTTCATTCCCGGCCACTCGCCGTAAACCTTGCCGCCGCGAACCGAGTTGCCGACTACGAACATCGCATTCGCGTGTCCATGGTCCGTGCCGCGGTTGCCATTCTCTTTCGCCGTGCGGCCAAATTCGGACATCGTAAGAATCACGACGTCATCCATGCGCGATCCAAGATCGGTATATAGCGCTGCGATGGCGGTACTGAATTGCCGCAGCAAGTTGCTTAGTTGTCCTTGCTGATTGCCTTCATTGACGTGCGTGTCCCAGCCGCCGATATCTGTGAAAGCGACTTCCAACCCAACGCCCGCTTTGATCAGTTGCGCGATTTGGCGAAGCGAATTTCCAAACGGCGTATTGGGATAAGAGGCGCCGTTCTCAGGCTTGTACTGCGCGGGATTCACTTGCTTCAAATAATTGATGGCTTCGAAAGTTTCAGTGCCGGTGCCGTGCAAAGCATCCTTGACGAATTTATCGTCGTACATCGCTTCGAAGCCGCCCTGCACCGCGGCCGAACTCTGTCCGGCGCGAATGCTGAAGTCGGCGAGATTCGAAATCGCCAGCGTGTCCGCCTTGCCCTGCATCGCGCGCGGCATGTTCGCCGTCATGGACACGGCGCGGAACAAAGACTTCTGTGGATCAGCTTTCGATTGCAGATAGCGATTCAGCCATCCATCCGCGGTTGACTTGACGCCAGGCGTACCTGATTCCATGTAGTCCTGCGCGTCGAAGTGCGAACGCGTGTTATCCGGTGAACCCGAAGCGTGGACGATCGCGAGGCGCTTCGAATCCCACAAAGGCTTGAACGAAGCGAGCGACGGATGTAAACCAAAGAAGCCGTCAAGATTGATCGCCGCTTCGGCGCCGCCATCAGGTTTGGGAATCGCAATGTTCGGCCGCAGATCGTAATAGCTGTGCTCGCCGTAAGGCACCACTACATTCAGCCCGTCAACCGCGCCGCGTTGAAAAATTGCGATGAACGTTTTTCGTCGCGCCGTGTTATTGACGGTTTGCGCGAGCGTTCTTCTCAGAAATGAAGGCGCTGAGGCCATCACACCAAACGACGCCAATGCGACGCTGCCCGATTTGATGAAGTATCTACGATTCATAATTTCACCTTACCTGATGTTTCCTGTTTTGATCTTTGTTCTTCGTACTTTGTGCTTTGACGACTCGATGAGGAAATGTGTTTCAACCTCCAAGTACGAAGTACAAAGCACCAGCACGCTTTACTGCCTCTGAAACTCCGGTGATCCCAGAATCAACCCCGCGAGTTTCACCAATGGATTATCGATGTTCGACGCATTCACGCGCGCCAGTTGTTGCTGCAGCGGTGGTTGCTGCTGCGCGCCTGCTTGTCCCTGCTGCTGAGCACCACCGAAGCCCGGTCCGAGAATGCCTCGCTGAAATCCCTCCTCGAAAGGATTCGCCGGCGCGGCATTCAATGCGACCTGGGTGCGCGGCGTTGGCGGCAGTGTAATTTGATCGCTCAACTGCTTGAGCAAGGTGTCTCGCGTCTTCGCCGAGATCTCGCCACCGACAATCACGCTGACTAATCGATCGAGCAGCTTTGATTTATCGATCGATGTGCCAGGATTTGTGTCGCTCATCAGCCTCGACAGATCGACGCGCGTACCGGGAATGCGGTTACTTACTAAAGCCAGCGCGAAGTTCATGCGCTCGAGCAGCGCGCCGGTGTTCACCCAATTCTCAGCCACGTCCGCATAACCATTCGGCGTTTGGAAGCCATAGAGCGGTTGGCCCATCCGTTGAATCCACTGATGGAATTGCGGCCCGCCGTTCGTGTCGGCGCCAATGGTGCGCACCGCGCTGATCGCCAGTTCGAACGGCCGCTTTACCTTGGCGCGATAAGCGTGCTGCGAATTGAACTCCGGGGAATAGAAGATCGTGCGCAGCACTTCACGAATGTCGCCGTCACTCTTTAGAAACGTTTGCGCTACGCGATCGACCAATGCCGGTGGAGGCTCGTCAGACACGAAGCGTCGCACAAGCTTGGTCGCGATAAACTTCGCAGTCGAAGGATGATGCGCCAGAATATCCAGCACCATCAGTCCGTCGTTGATGCCGCCACCTGCCGGAATCTTGTGTCCCAGAACGATCTTTTCACCATTATCGTGAACTGCGGGACGAAAGATGAACGTTCCCGCTTTGGTGCGCGCCAACTCAGCCATCGGTCCATTCATCACCGCCTGAGCCGCAGCGCCGGCTCCGCGCGGAGCAATAATGGTCCAACCAGTGAAACATCGCGCGACTTCCTGCACGTCCTTCTGCGTGTAGCCGCCATCGACGCCTAGCGTGTGCAACTCCATCAACTCACGCGCGTAGTTTTCATTGATACCTCGGCGTTGTTGTTGCTGAGGCGGTCGCTGTTGTTGTCCCGGCTGCGGCGGGTTGTTACGCATCAACTGAGCCAATGGACCACGCGCCGCAGCGGGCCGCTGCGGGACAAGTTGCGCATTCGGACTCACGCTTTGCACGTTGTCGAGATAGAAGAGCATCGCCGGACTCTCGGCGTCCGCCAATAACAGATCATAGAACTTGCCGAGCGTGTGCGGTCGAATAGTGTCGCGATCGTATGAAGTCAGCAACCAACGGTCCGCGCCCTTGCCCGCAAACACGTTGAAGTGGTTCGTCCAAAAATCAACCATCACTTCCTGCAATTGCCGTTCGCTGTAAACGGCCCGCAGGATCCGCGACATCTGTAACTCGCCTGTAAGGAACTGCGCCGGTCGGAGATTATTTTCCTTGTAGTATTCCATGACCGCCTGACGATACTGCGGATTGTTCATCGGGTTCTGATCCGCGGCAGCGTTGGCCGGTTTCGCATTCGGATTCGCGGATCCGGATTCATTGACCATCGCATCGGCTGCCTTCAGTGCATCCTTATCCGCAGCCTTGGCATTGCCCTTGACGCGATTGTCGCGCGCGTTTGCCAAGTCCGCCGGCAAAGCGCCGCGGTTTTGCAGTTGTTTCAGAAGCTGACCCGGCTGCGGATATCTTTCGTAAAGCTCCGCCGTGCTCATCCGCAGCGTTTCAAGATTTTGCAGTTTGGCCACCGCGGCTGAGTCATCGATCTTATCGGGGTTGAGTTGCT
>DASQYL010000458.1:0-6383 GCA_035639235.1 Pyrinomonadaceae bacterium
CGTTTATTCTCGCAAAGAACTGCTGTTTCTCGGTAATCTTGACGTCGAAACGCCCGCTGTGAGAGTTGAGATTGACTGGCGTTACTGCGTTAAAGCGAAACCCAGCAGTGTTCAGCAGCGCAGACGGCGTGCTGTCACCCGTGGTGAAATCATTAGCCGGGTATCGCGCCGCCGCATCCTTAAACACGGCAATTGCCGCTGGATTCATCAGGGCCGCCGGAAACGCCTGATTCAATTGGGCTGTGCTCAACGTGATGATTGCGCCCGTGCTCGATCGATAACGGAGCTGACCCAAGCCAAGGCTCGGCAACGGTACGGTGCGAACGACAGATGTCTGACTCAACTGCCGCAGTCCTTCGTAACTGTAGAAAAAGAAGGCGCGATCTTTCATGATCGGCCCGCCGAAGGTGCCGCCAAAGCTATGGCGAATGAGTTGCGGTTTTTCCACCCCGGTGCGGTTGTTAAAAAAGTCATTAGCGGCCAATCCTTTCGAACGATAAAGCTCGAAAACTGATCCTTGCCAGCTGTTTGATCCGCTGCGCGTCACGAGCGAGATCTGCGCGCCGCCTGAGTGGCCCTGATTTGCGTTCGGATTGGTAGTGGTAACTCGAAATTCCTGAATCGCTTCAGCATTCAATCGCAGGACGGTATTGTTTGCCGGAAGATTTGCGGCCAGAGGATCGTCTTGCACGTTGGCCCCAACGTTATTGGTCTGGGTTTCGTTGATGTCAACACCGTCAAGCGTGACATTTGCCTGGTCTGCACGCGAACCGGCGACATAACCACTTCGCGTCGTAGCCGGCTGCAAAGTGAGAAGCGCCGGGATGCTGCGCGCGTTCGTCGGCAACTCAGTAATCTGCTTTGGAACAAAAGTATTTCCTAGAGTTGCATCCTCTCGATTAATCAACTGCTCTGCCGCGTTCGCGACGACGTTGACAGTTTCATTGACATTGCCAACTTCAAGCTTTACGTCGACCGGAGTCGGTTGCGCCACCAACGCGTGCACGTTGTTAACCAGCGCTTTCTTGAACCCGTTAGCACTTACCTCCACTCTGTAATCGCCGGGGGGAACAAAGTCGAACGTGTAGACGCCTACATCCGCCGTCGTCGTATTCCGGGATGTATTGGTTGCCAGATTCGTCAGCGTAACAGTTGCGCCGGCAACGACATTGCCTTGCTGATCCGTAACTGTCCCGCGGACGGTGGAAGTCCCTGCTTGACCAAACGAAATATTCGAAGCTAAAACGACGAGCAGTGCAACGGCTAGCAGTAACGCAATTCTCTTCATGAAATCCTCCATTCCGAGCAGATTGTTGAAAGGTATCGAGCGACTACGAGCCGCCCGCGCCAGAAGAGGCATCGGTTGGCTTGGGGAACCAACCCGAGGTGCGGATAACAGATTCTTTCTGATTTGCAAGTCCTGACTAATCAAAGGTTGATTCAGACCTGCGAGCAAGTTTTCCGTAACGGTGATTTCAGCGTTGCACTTATCGTTCCGGTAAGACGTCGAGAAGGCTATTTGTGAAAACAGCAGTCTTTTTCAAAATCAGCCTTGTTAAGTCAAGCTTGTTAATACGAAACGATAGATGCTTATACGGATTTTTGAATATCGATGCGGAAACTTCTACTGCGACTTCAGTCCGTCGACCAGCATCAAAGACAAGCGAGACATTAGCAGATACCCCGCGTTATCGACCGACCAATTCACCGGCATTTCGTCCGTTGTGATCGCCATCGCGATCTTGCCTTGCTTCGAATAGACGATGCCGACGCAGCTTCGCAATGCATCGAGCGCTCCGTACTTCGTCGCCACCGTGGTGTCGGGAGTGTCTCGACCAATTGCATAACGCGCTTGCTCGCGCTTCATCAGGTCGATCATCTCTTTCGAAGCAGCAGCGCTGATGATTTGTCCCCGATCGAGTTTCTCAAGAATATCAACCATCTCGTGCGGTGTGGTTGCTCCCAAGCCGAAAGGCTTGTTCTCCGGAAGCTTTCCTTCTTTCGTATCACCGCCTCCGCCCACGCGTCGCATCAAGCGTGTCTGCTTGAATCCGAGCGAGTTCATGCGTTCGTTAACTGAGTCGGTGCCAAGATAATCGAGCACCATGTTCGTCGCGGTGTTGTCACTCAAGAGCATCATCAGACGAACGCAGTCTTGCAGGCTCAAGCGCAACCCATCAGACATCTCTGGCAGAATACCCGAGCCGGCGTAACGCGCGGCCTTAGTCAAGACTAGTTCATCGGTCCATTTGCCTTTGCCTTCAGCGACGCGCGACCACGCCTCGATCATGACTGCGATTTTAATCGTGCTCGCAGTCTTGACGCGTTCATCGCCGTTATATGAGTAGGTCTGACCCGTGTCGAGGTTCTTCGCAAAGAGATAAACTTTGCCTTTGAAGTTCGCGAGTTCGGAACGGACTTGCAGATCGAGTTGATTAGACTGTGAGGCTGGCTGGGAAAGAGCAGCCATGGTAGCGAAACAGAAAACGGTAATGATGAGCGCAACCCGAGTGATGGTTTTCATGCGGGGCGATATAACAAATTCCACTCCGGATGATCAACTCTATTGAGACTTACGGCTGCTGAGTAACCAAATGTTCATAGCTGCGGCTACTTTAGAGAACGACTACCGCGAGGAGAAGCGATTTCAATCGCTTCTCCCCGCGGCAATGACATTTCCAGCGTGCTTCTATAAACATTCCGGCCCGATCGGGCCGAATGCGACTGTAATTCTTAGTACTTCACTCTCACGCGATAACTCAGCGTCGTTTCTCCATCCTTTGCCACGGGCACAGTGAACTGCGCGGCGAAGGCGGCCGTCTTCTTCGGCTCAAAAGTTGACGAAACCATCTCCCAATCGCCGCCAATCGGCTCGTTCACGATCACGTTGACTGGTGTGTCTTTGTGATTACGAATCTTGATCTCATACGCGTACTCGTAAAGATGACCTGACACGATAACCTTGTAGTCGGTCTGTTTTCGTTCGGCGACAATATCGAATGCGTCGCCGACTTTCACGCGCACATCTTCATCTTTCGGCGTGTGATCGATCTTGTCCTCACCGATGAATTGTTGATTGCCCTTATCGTCCTTTTTGTACAGACGAATGGTTCCAGCCGGTAAAGGCATTCCCAGTTTGTTCTGTTGCGAATTACGAAACTGAATGAAGACGCCAATCTTTTCTTTGACTGCCTGGCCGGGGCTGTTGTATCCCGCGTAGTAATAATGTTGTCCGTTCAGTACGAACTCTTTCTTCACGTCAAAGCCTGCGGCCTCGAGTAACGACACCTGCTTCGTTTCGTTGTCGCGAATCGTCGTCGGCCGTTGCAACGTGTAGAGGTGATATTCGAAAAAACCTTGCTCTTGAAATTGCGCTTCATCAGCCATTCGTGCGTTCTTCGCCATGGCGCCCGCCAACGCATACTCTCGTTCTTCCGTCACTCGATTCACGTCGCCCGCGACCAACTGCAACCGCGCATCTTCAAACGTCGCGCCGCTCGCATTCGTCAACGTCACCCATCCCTGCAAGTCGCCCTTCGTGTCGTCAGCATTGACCAACAATACATAATCCGCGCGCCAGTTCATGCCATTCGTCAGGTAGCTCGCTTCGACCGTCTGCGCCGCGGCATCACTATTATCGACATCCCAAACAAGTGTCGGAGTTGCCACCAGATTTTTCGGCAAATCAGGAAAACGCATCTCGGAGATATTTGTCGGATTGATGACAATCTGGCCATTGATGCGCCAGACCTGGCCGCCGTTATTCGATAACAGCGTCGCCTGCACCGGCTCGAAACTTTCCGTGTTGTTTTGATATCTGCGCAAGACAAGCGTAATCTCGCGCCCGACAAATTTGTCGAGCAGCTTCGCCGGATTTAGCAAATCGTATTGATAATTCTGTTCGAGAATTCGCAAAGATGACGGCGCCGTCAGAGAAGTAAGGTGGACCGTCTCGGGTCTTATCTGTGCCGTAACGTCTGCAAATCGCAAAGCGATGCTCCCCGACGGAAGCGTCAAGCGGCGTGTCTCGCGCACCAGTCCGAGATTTGAGTTATACACGGTGATATTTACCGACTGTCGATCTCGCGCCGTCGTGGTTTGCTCTGAACTCTGCGCCACGGCGGCGTTTGATAATAAGGCGAGAGTAACAAACGAAAAAATAAGCTGTGTTAAGCGGACCATTAAAGTAACCTCCACGTAAATTGCGCGGCTCGGCGCTCACGATCAGAACGAAAAATTTCAATCGACTTGCGGCGCAATTGATTATCGAATGGCGCTCGATTTGGTATAAGAAAGGATGTAATCGTGCATGACTTATAATCTGCGTCTCGGTAACAACTAAGTGCCAGACTCACGAACACCGCGAAGCCGCATCGTCGTGGACGCGTCACGACGACAACAGATCGCATCCAGACCCGGACGCGGGCCAACGCGGAATCCTGAACCATGGATTGCGATCAGCATCATCGTCGCCGCGGCATTGGCGACCTTTCTCGCGCTCTTTATCACTAGCCGGCCTTTCGATCCTGAGTCGGCCTCGCTGGCGCCCCAGCAGACCGTACCGGTAGGTCCAGCAACATCGCCGTCACCGAAAGCGTCCGCGACAATTTCGCCGACGCCGCAGACAAAACCAACCGTCTCGACTTTGCCGGCCGCGACTCCTGAAACCCCGGTCCCGGTTGATGACGCATCAGTTCAATCGCGCATCGATGCGGCGTTCGCAGCCGATGCGACTTTGTCAAAGCTCGATGTGAGCACCTTGGTTGAGAATGGAAGAGTGACTATCGTCGGGTCGGTGAGATCGGTGGAGATGAAGCAACGAGTCGAGCGTGTGATTCGCTCAGTTAAAGGCGTGTCCGGCGTCGACAATCAATTGGTTGTAAACGAAGCGACGCCGGGTTAGCGGCGTCAGAGTACCGACTTTAGTCGCGCATTCAGCTACAGAAAAGCCCAACGGAAGTTGACACGCTAACGCTTGCAAACTGGCCGCGCCTGTCCAACCGCTGTTATCATACCGGCATCGAAGTTTCCAGCCTCGATTTACTAAAGAAAAACGAAGGATTTATTGATGATTCGAACCAAAGTCTCCGCGGTTATTGCTGTTCTCGCGATCATTTTATCGGCCAGCTTCCGACCCGAAAATATTCAGGCGCAAACAAATTCAGCATCCGAAATTGTGCTAGTACTACCTTTTGAAAACACATCCGATCACCCCGAATACAATTGGATCGGCGAGAGCTTCGCCGACTCTTTATCCTCTTTGCTCGACAAGCCCGGACTGATCGTCGTTTCCAACGACGAGCGCGCCGTTGCTTATCAAAAGCTGCGGCTGCCGCTGACTGTGATTCCCTCGCGAGCTACCGCAATCAAGATTGCCCGCGAGTTGAAAGCATCGATGATTGTCTTCGGTACCTACAACGTGACTGTGGCCGCTGCGCCCGCCTCGACGGACAAATCGAAACCTGCGGAGACACCCGCGGCGACGATCATCGGACAAGCGAAAGTCATTCGCGTCAACGAAGGACGTTTTGGTGGCGACATTTTCGATGGCGCCTGGGCGCCGCGCCAATACGATTTCGCCGACAGCGTCAAAGAGCTGCAAAGGCTACACGGCGAACTCGCATATCAGATTCTGTTTCAGCGCGACAAGGCGCTGGCGTTTTCACAAACCAACCTGATCCAGGAAGCAACCAAGGTTCCGCCTCAAGCGTTCGAGGCTTACATGAAAGGATCGATGACCGCGGAGAGAGACTCGCATCGAGAAACATATTTCAAGAACGCGTTGACACTCTACGGGAAGGACAACGGCGGCGCAGTCTATCCTGCCGCCGCTTTTGAGCTGGGCTTGTTCTATATGAATCAAGCGCCGCCCCGATGGAAGGAAGCGATCGAGTACTTCACGATGCTGCAGAAGAAGGAGCCGCACTACAACGAAGCTCAGTTTTATGCCGGCCTTGGTTACTGGAAAACTGGAGATCTCTCGCATGCGGTAACGACACTGGTTCCACTCGCCGACGAAAAGGTCATGCCGCTCGTTGCGGTTTACAACAATGCGGGAGCAGTTTCTATCGACGCCGTCCGCAATGAAAAGAAACCCGAAGAACGTGCACGGCTTTTGAATCAGGCAATCACGCTGCTGACGCGTGCTGCGGATTCATCGCCCGACGACACCACAGTGCTTTTCAATCTCGGATACGCGCTTTTTCTAAATGAAAAGTATACGGACGCGGCCGCCCGACTGGAAAAAGTGATCGCCTCAAACCAAACCGACGGCGAAGCTTACTTCCTCCTGGCAAAGACGCAGACACGTGCAAACGACACGGTGGCTGCGACCGCCGCGGACACGCTCGCGCGGAAGAACTTGCCCAGCCAGTATTCGAAAT
>DASQYL010000459.1:0-11738 GCA_035639235.1 Pyrinomonadaceae bacterium
GTCTGTTTCGGGGAACAGATGAACGGGAATCAAACCGGCGAGCTTACGCCGGCACGCAGCACCATTTCGTTTGGACCGACAACACCCACGGAGGTTATCGGTTGACTGCGTCCGTCGATGTGATACGCCTGACGCGCGAACTGATCGACATTCCGTCGATCACCGGCGACGAATTCCAGATCGCCACGTCGATAGCGGATTTGCTCGTGCGACGCGGCTATCATGTCGAAGCGCAAGACGTTTCCAACGAACGAGCGAACATCATCGCGACCACTGCGGCGCCGCCGCGGGTGGTGTTGTCAACGCACATGGACACGGTGCCGCCGTTCATGGCCTCGAGCGAAGACGACGAATTTATTTATGGACGTGGCGCATGCGACGCGAAAGGCATCATCGCTGCACAGATTGCTGCGGCAGAAAAACTGCGGGGTGACGGCATAGACAATATTGGTTTGCTGTTCACAGTTGATGAAGAAGTGACCAGCGCGGGCGCGAAAATCGCGAACGAACATCCGCTCGCCGCTTCGTGTGAATACTTAATTAATGGCGAACCGACTGACAACAAGCTCGCGGTCGGCACGAAAGGTTCGCTGCAAGCGATAATTTCAACGACTGGCATCGCGGCGCACTCAGCGTATCCGGAAGCTGGCGAATCCGCGATCGAAAAATTGCTCGACGTGCTGAACGATGTTCGCAGGCGTCAATGGCCCAGTGACGAGATTTTTGGCGAGACGACCTGTAATATTGGGATCATCAGCGGCGGCAAACGTGCGAATATAATTCCGGACGCCGCCGAAGCGACGATCTTTCTTCGGCTCGCCGTCGATTCGTCCACAGTACAAAACATTCTGGAAGAAACGATCGGCGCACGCGCAAACATCGATCGGAAGGGCGGACACGATCCGGTGGGGCTTCTGACCGTCGACGGTTTCGAGAACATGTTGGCGCGATTCACCACCGACATTCCGTATTTGTCCAACTGGGGAAAGCCGTTGTTGATTGGTCCGGGATCGATTTTAGTTGCGCACACCGGCCATGAACGTGTCAGCAAACGCGACCTTGTCCAAGCTGTAGATTTATACGTAAACCTGGTGAAGAGCCTATGAAAATCGGCCTGATCGGATACGGCGCGATGGGCCGCATGATCGCTCGTCTCGCCGGTGAGCGCGGTCGCGAGATTGCGCTGACGCTCGACATTCCCGACGCGGATCGAAGCGTTGACGATCTCGCGAAGGCTATCGGCGTGTGCGACGTAGCGGTGGACTTTTCGATCGCTGAGGCTGTGCCCAAGAACTCTGAAGCTTGCGCAATCGCGCAAGTGCCCCTGGTTGTCGGCACTACCGGGTGGCTCAAAGAAGTCGATCGCGTTCGGCGCATAATCGAAGAGCGCGATGGCGCGCTCATCTACGGCGCGAATTTTTCTATCGGCGTGCAGATCTTTTATCGCATCGCCACGCGCGCGGCTGAACTGTTTCGCAATGTTGACTCGTACGATCCGTTTATCGAAGAGGCGCATCACAAACGAAAACGTGACGCGCCGTCGGGAACCGCTTTGCATCTGCAAAGCCTTGTCGGGCAATGGCTCGAGCGAGACGTGCCCGCGTCATCGACGCGCGCCGGTTACATTCCCGGAACGCATCGGCTCGGGTTTGATTCAGCCGCGGATCAAATTCGCATCACGCACGAAGCGCGCTCGCGTGAAGGATTTGCCGCCGGCGCTTTGATGGCCGCGGAATGGATTGTTGGGCGCAAAGGGTTCTATGAGTTTTCAGAAGTGTTCGATGAGATAATTTGCCACGGAGACACAGAGGCACGGAGAAAATGAAAGATTGGTTATCAATATTTGTTTGTGGTCTCCGTGTCTCTGTGCCTCTGTGCTTTAATTTGTGAGGACGATATGACTATGAAACTCGATTGGATGCGTGGATGCGCGACGGCTTTGGTGACGCCGTTCAAGTCGGATGGATCGATTGACGATGATCGCATGCGCGCTCTCGTCGATCGTCAAATCAACGGCGGCGTGCAGTTATTGGTCCCCTGCGGGACGACCGGCGAGAGCGCAACGATGACTGAGGACGAAGATGCGCGGGTTATTGCCACCACGATCGAAGTTGCGCGCGGACGCGCGAAGGTGATCGCGGGCGCGGGAAGTAACTCAACTGCGTCAGCCATCGAATACTCAAAACGCTTTCGCGATCTCGGCGCCGACGCTGTCCTTCAAGTTGCGCCCTGGTACAACAAGCCGACACAGGAAGGACTGTACGCGCACTTTCGCGCGATCGCCGAAGCCGTGTCTGAACTGCCGATCATGCTTTACAACGTTCCGGGCCGCACTGCTTCGAACATCGCCGCGCAAACGACGCTGCGACTAGCGCGCGATTGCGAAAATATCGTCGCGATTAAAGAGGCGTCGGGAAACCTCTCGCAGATTATGGAAATTTTGCGGGAGCGGCCGCATGGATTTTCTGTCCTCTCAGGCGACGATGCCGTGACTTTGCCGTTGATTGCTTTGGGCGCCGACGGAATTGTTTCTGTCGCTTCGAACGAGATTCCTGATTTGATGTCGCAGATGACCCAACTTGCGCTGGAAGGAAAATGGGAAGAAGCGCGCGAGCTTCACTATCGCATTCTGCCGCTGATGGAAATCAATTTCATCGAATCGAGTCCCGGGCCGGTCAAGGCGGCGATGTCGATGATGGGATTGCTGGAAGAGAATTTCCGTCTGCCGTTGGTGCCGATTACCGAGAAAAGCCGCGCGAAGATTCGCGAGGTACTGAATCAGCTTGGCGTCATGGAGAGTGCGAGCGCGACTGTTTAAGACGGATTGTATTCGCGCCGTAGGCGCGACATATTTGTAGAAGCGTCACCTCATGATCGTCTATTGCGCGGAGAGAAATGCAATCGCATTTCTCTCCGCGCATATCAATTAGGGCAGCATCGTATGCTATAAACATTCGGCCGCTACGCGGCTTTTCAGCGAATGTGGCGTCATCAGATCGATTGAAACAAACATTACCCGCCCGCTACCGCAGGCGGTTCTGACTTCATGTCATTACAAGAACAGATCGAACAACTCGCAGCGCGTGCCGGCGGCGAATATTCTGACGCAGACTTCGCGCTCTTCAACGATTTCAAAGCCGCTCTCAATCGCGGTGAGATTCGCGCTGCTGAGCCTGATGCAAACGGCAAATGGCAAACGAATGCCTGGGTCAAGCGTGGGATTCTGCTAGGCTTTCGCATGGGCCTAATCGTTGAAATGACGCCGTCCGGAGCGCCATTGCAATTCCTTGATAAGAACACTTATCCAATCCAAACATTCACGACTGACGATCGCGTGCGGATCGTTCCCGGTGGCTCGAGCATTCGCGACGGCGCGTACATAGCCCCCGGCGTCGTTTGCATGCCGCCGATGTTTGTCAACGCCGGCGCGTATGTCGATGAGGGCACGATGATCGACAGTCACGCACTGGTTGGCTCCTGCGCGCAGATTGGCAAACGAGTGCATCTCTCGGCGGCCGCGCAGATCGGCGGTGTGCTCGAGCCGGCCGGCGCTATTCCGGTAATCATCGAAGACGACGTGATCGTTGGGGGCAACTGCGGCGTGTACGAAGGAGCGATTGTGCGCAAGCGCGCGGTGCTGGCTTCGGGAACGATCATCACCGGATCGACGCCGGTGTTCGATCTAGTGCGCGAGACGATCTATCGTCGCAACGCCGACTCGCCGTTGGAGATTCCCGCGGGCGCTGTCGTCGTTCCCGGCTCGCGCGCAATCGATAATGACAAAGCTCGCGAATGGGGCTTGTCACTTTACGCTCCAGTCATCGTGAAGTATCGCGACGAAAAGACCGACGCGGCGACGCAGTTGGAGGAAGCGCTGCGTTGACGCAATTCCAACCACCTCCATTTCTCCGCGGGATTGAGAAGAGCATGATCCGGAAGATTTCGGATCGCGCGAAGCCGGGCAGCATCAGTCTCGGGCTTGGTGAACCTGATTTGCCGACGCCGCAGGTCATCCTTCGCGAAGCTGTGCGCGTGATTCAGGAAGAGAAGAGCGGTTATACGTTACAAGCGGGACTGCCTGCTTTGCGCGAGCGGATTGTATCGGACTATCCGCATATGAATTTGAATATCGATCAGGTGATCGTCACCGCCGGGTCACAGGAGGCGCTTTATCTTATCTTGCGCGTGCTGGTTGAAGATGGCGATGAGGTGCTGATTCCCAATCCGGGATTTATTCCTTATCCCACGATCGTTGGAATGGTTGGCGGCGATGCGGTGGATTACCGATTACCGGCGGCGAACGATTTCAATTTTGACATCGAAGACTTCAAGAGCAAATTAACTCCGCGAACGAAAGTTGTTATCTGCATCAGTCCTTCAAATCCCACGGGAAGAGTGTTGTCGCGGAACGACCTGCGCGTAATGGCTGAGGCGGTGACGGAAGTTGCGCCGAGCGCTTTTATCGTCAGCGACGAAATTTATCGCGAACTCTATTACACGTCTGAACGGCCGCCCTCGATCTCGGAATTTTATCCGCGCACGATTGTCGTCAGCGGTCTTTCAAAATCGATGCGCATGACGGGCTGGCGCATCGGCTGGCTCGCCGGCGATGAAGCGGTGATGAAAGCGGCGCTGGTGCTTCATGGTTACGTCGTCACCTGCGCTTCGAGCATCTCGCAGAAGGCGGCGCTCGCTGCCTGGACCGATGAAGCTGCTGCCGCGCGCGAAGACTATCGGCGAATCTTTCATCGACGACGCGATCATTTGCTCGGCTTGTTGCGCAGCGAACTCGGCCTGCGTTGCGTAACGCCTGAAGGCGCCTTTTATACGATGGTCGATGTCAGCAAGTACGGCGATGAAATGAAAGTCGCGGAAGCCGGTCTTGAGCAAGGCGTGGTCACGATCCCGGCGGCAGCTTTCGGTGATGAGAGCAAAGGTTTCTTGCGCATCTCGTTTTGTGCGGATGAAGAGAGACTGACTGAGGGCGCAAGGCGTCTGGAGGCGGCTTTGAAGTCGGTCGATAAATGACCACAGGGGACACGGCAAAGAAAAGAGAGTCGGCCACGAAATGCGCAAAACGAAAATGCGACTTTAACGGTTTTATCTTTGTGCTTCGTGTGTCTTTTTGTGGTTTCTTCCTCGTGTTCCTCTGTGTCCTCTGTGGTAAATTTTCTTTAGATGAACAAGAAATTTCGTGTAGGAATTCTCGGCGCGACTGGAGTAGTCGGTCAGCGCTTCATTCAACTGCTGGAGAACCATCCGCAATTTGAAGTGACCGCGCTGGCTGCATCCGATCGTTCTCAGGGCAAATCGTACGTCGACGCTTGCACGTGGCGACTGCCGGGCGACATGCCTGAACGGGTTAAGCCGATCATTGTGCGACCGCCGTCGCCGCCACTCGACTGTGATTTTATTTTCTCGAGCGTGCCCGGCGAGATCGCTCTGGACGCGGAACCTGAATTTGCTCGCGCCGGTTATCCGGTCATCAGCAATTCATCGTCGCACCGCATGAGTACTGACGTGCCGTTGCTGATTCCTGAAGTCAATCCCGAACACGTGGCGCTGATTGACGTGCAACGAAAACAACGTGGATTCGATCGCGGCTTCATCGTCACGAATCCCAACTGTTCAGCCATTACCATCGTCATGGCGTTGGCGCCGCTGCACGCAAAGTTCGGCGTGACCGCGTGCGTCATCACCACCATGCAAGCGCTTTCGGGCGCCGGCTATCCGGGCGTCGCCTCGCTCGACGCCACCGACAATGTTATCCCGTTTATCGGCGGCGAAGAGGAAAAGATCGAAGCGGAAACCTTGAAGTTACTGGGAAGGTTCAACCAGGGCATGATCGAAAATGCAGCGATGAAAGTTAGCGCGCAATGTAACCGCGTTAACGTAATTGACGGTCACACCGCTTCAATTCGCGTGAAGTTATCGCAGTCCGCCTCGCTTGATGAAATTCGCGGCGCGCTCGCTTCGTTCATCTCACTGCCGCAACAATTAGAGCTTCATTCAGCACCGCAGAAACCAATCATCGTTCGCGACGAGAAAGATCGCCCGCAACCGCGCCTGGATCGCGACGCGGGAAGTGGTATGAGCGTGACTGTCGGACGATTGACCCGCGACAACGTCTTTGATTACCGCTTCGTCGCGCTTGGCCACAATACGATTCGCGGGGCGGCCGGCGCGGCGATTCTGAACGCCGAGTTGCTGGCATCTATGCACAAGCTGCAACGAAGCCCAGGTTGATGTTTTCAGTTGCCTTTATTTGCACCGCCAACAGATGCCGCAGCATCATGGCGCATGCGATCCTGATCGACGAATCGTTGAAGCGATCGCTGCGGCTCGATATCTCTTCCGCAGGAATTGCTGACTTTTCAGATCAACCGTCGCTGATTGAAACAACCCGCACCTGCCACTACTATCACACGCCGGCTCCAAAAGAGACGCCTACGTGGGTAGGGACGCTGCCACTTGATTCAATCGATCGGTTTTTCGTGATGGAGCAAAATCATGCTAATGCGTTGCGGGATCAATTCGGCGTCCCGCACGATCGCATATCGTTATTGGGAAGTTTCGACCCAAAGCGCCGCGGTGACGAGATCGCCGATCCCTTCTTCAGCTACAGCGAAGAGGTCTATCGAGAGTCTTATCGGCTGATTCGCGACTGTATTGTCGAGTACCTCGATACGGCTACCGAGTTACGATGAATGTCTATTTCGGCGGCGCCGAATCGATCTTACGACAGCCTTCGCCTTTGCAATTGCGATACTCGTTCAGCCACTTGTCCAACTGCTCGACTAATTTTTTATCAGCCGTGTTGATGATGTTGTTGAGTTCGTAAGGATCTTTCGTCAGATCGTAAAGTTCTTTCTCGCCTGTGCTGTAAACGGCATACATGTGCGTGGCCGTGCGCAACGCCGCATACGCCGGAATTCGTTTTTGCGTCGCCGCCAACTCCTGCTCCATCAAATCCTGCGGCTCGAGCACCTGGCGGTTCGGTCCGCCTTGGTTGAAATGCTGTTCCTCCTGCTCGACCAGAAATGCCAGTCGCCAGCGCTCGGGAGTTTCACCGCGCAACAACGAGACCATCGATCGCCCGTCGACAAAATCAGGAACCGTTGCGCCTGCGAGTTCCGCAATCGTCGGCGCAAGATCGATGTTGGCCACGAATTCTTTTCGTTCTTGTCCGCCGCGAATTCCCGGACCGCGAACGAACAGCGGCACGTTGATGTCTTCATCGTAGGGCGTGAGCTTGCCCGCGTGCAGCCGATGTTCGCCCAGGTGAAATCCATTGTCGGAAGTGAAGATTATGTAAGTGTTGTCCAACAATCCCTGTTTGCGGAGCGTATCGACCACACCTTCGACGAGATCGCGCACCGATAACATTGTCTGCATGCGCCGGCGCATCAAGTTATCCATCTGTCGCTGTGCGGGCTCGCCCAGCACAGGCTTTGATTTGATCCAATCAGGTTTGTCGGACACATCCGCTTCGTTGTACGAAGGTGGTCTGGGCGCTTGCTCACCCTGGAAAGCGTTCGCATATTTCAGCGCCGGCGTCGCCGGCTGATGCGGAGCATAGGTCGCCACGAACAGAAAGAACGGCCGCTTATCAGACCCAGTTTGTTGAATGAAAGCGTTCGCTTTTCGCGACAACACGTCGGTCATGTAATCATCAGCCGTGTTTCCGTACTGAACGAGGTTGCCATTCTCATTCATGGTGTAGTTGAACTCGCTGTATGGATTGCCGGCGGCCGGACTGCTCCATTCGTCCCAACCGGGCGGCACGTAATTCTTCGCGGCGGTGTCCGGATAGCCATTCAGATACTTGCCCATGAAGCCGGTGCGGTAACCGGCGGCTTTCATCCATGTGCCGATGGTTGAGTCCTCGAGACGCTGCGCATGAAATTTTTCGAAGCCGCCGTCAGGCGCGTTGTTGCCGAACACCTGGTGATTGTGAATGTACTGCGAACGTTGAATCGACGAGCGCGAAGGGCAGCAGAGGGACTCGCTGACAAACATATTTGGAAACGTGATGCCCGTGCCGGCGAGATCTTCTTTCAGTTTCGGCATCTTGTCGATTGTGCCAAGGTTGCGATCGAGATCGTCCGTCAGAATGAGAACAATGTTCGGCCTGCTCCTCGGCGCCGGCGGCGCTTGTCGTTGACCGCGAACGCATTCGGTTAAGAGTGTCACCGCCGCAATCAACGCCGCGGCCAAACCGATCGCTGCTTCCCGATTTCTATTCATTCTTGATTCCACCGTCAGCGTAAGAAAAGACTAGACCAATCGATTACGCAACGCCTTGGCGACCGCTTCGGACTTTGAATGGACCTGGAGTTTTTCGTAAATCTTTTGCAGGTGAAATGAAATCGTCTTCACGCTGACGTCGAGTTGAGCGGCAGCGGTCTTATAGCTGTGACCTTCAGTCAGAAGCTTCAACAGACGAAGTTCGTGCGGCGTGAGTTGATAATCTTCATATTCGGGCGGACTGATTTGTCGAAACAGCCCGAGCACCCGGCGCGCGACCTCTGGCGACATCGGCGCGCCACCCTCGATCGCCTGCTGCAGACTTTCGAGAAGTTTAGCGGGCGGCGTTTTTTTCAGCAGATAACCCGAAGCTCCCGCGCAAAGCGCTTGAAAGATCCGCTCGTCGTCGTCGTAGACGGTGTTCATCAGATAGACCACCGAGGGATAGCGCTCTTTCAAAATGCGCACCCCGTCAACACCGGACATACCGGGCAGGCCGATATCTACCAGGGCTACGTCGGGTAAATTGAATTTGATTTTTGCGAGCGCCTCTTCCATGGAACGAAAAGTGCCCACACAGTGATAACCGTCAGTATGATTTATCAGGAATTCAAGCGCCTCGCGAAATTTTTGATGGTCTTCAATGATCGCGACCTTCGTCGAAGATCGACACGCTGACACAGCCTCGGCATGGTTATTCATCTGAGACGTCAAGTGCGTAGCTGGGCCAAGTATAGATCGATCCAGTGCATTGGCATGGGCCACGTTAAGCCGGCGTCGATGCGCAATCGTTCCGCTCATCAACCTTTAAACGTTCGAGAAGGCCCGCCTATCATCCTTGCAGTCAAGCTCGATTGAGCGCGCTGAGTCTAAGGATAAACTTATGCAACTTCAGAACTAAAAATTCACGGTTATCGATTTGATCTGTTCCATATTTCCGGCTACGTCGATCGAACGGTAAAGGATCGTATATGTTCCGCTGGTTGTCAGGGCCAACCCATTACCGGCTATCCAGGTCACGCCGTTGTCCTTACTGTACTCAGTTTTTGCAACGCCGGAGAGATTGTCGAACGCCGTGAGTGTAAGCAGGACGCTCGTCGTCATACCCCTGACCTTCACATAGCGCGTGGACACGGTAGTTATCGGAGCAGTTGAATCGATCTTAAAGTGTATCGAGTTTGGCGTTTCTTCGTTGTTGGCCCCATCGATCGATCGATACAGTATGTCGTATATAGCATCCGAAGTGACGTACAGATTATCGCAGATTATCGGCGTCCATTTGGTTCCCCCGTCCAGACTATAGTCGGTCTCGGCAATCGCCGATGCGTTGTCGGTCGCCGTAAAATCTACAACGACCGGCCCTGTAAACCAGCCATTGTTCCCGGTCGGTCCGCTGGCAACAGCTGTCGTTTGAGGCGGTGTAACGTCTTGACCGGGGTGGACGCACGTCGACGCACGAGGAGGGAGCAGCGAGGATGGCACTGGCCTGTTAGACATCGTCAGTAGGGCGTAGCTGGCATCATTTATCTGGTCCATAAACGACTTGTACCCAAGCACCGCGCTAGGGGTTGCCGGACAGGGATGCGCTTCTGCATATTGGACGTCCACGTGTGGAACGTCCAGATAATGTATGGGTTCCTGTCCTTTCTTCACGATCTTGCCCTGTACGCCCTCAAAAGTCTTAGCGAACGGCGTCTGATCGAAAAAGACTGCGAGCACGTTGGCCGCGGCCTCTTCCGGGCTGAGTGTCGGACAGGGTTTTAGAGAACAACCTACGGATTGAGTAAATTTTACGTCCGAGACCGGCAAGTCAAAAGCCGCCCCACCGAGAATGGGCGTTGGCAAAGGAGTCGGTGTCGGCGCCAGCGAGGTGAGCAACTTTACACCCGGAACGCCGATGTTACCCGTGTCGGTTGGGCTTGACGCCTTCATCCCGCCTACTTGAGTGGCCTTTCCCGTAGCAAGTCCATAGGAATTTGTTGCTGCGAGAAAGTGGGTCAAAATAGCTGTTTTCGCCGCACAAGACATCGGCGTTGTGGTTTTTTGGCAATCGATGGCCTGCCACGACGTAGGATCAACCGGTGGCGGCAGCACGATGCTTGGAGGAAATTCCGGGAAATCGCCACCCGCATCGGGCCCAAGAAAAACGGTCACTCCCTGAAAGATCTTCTCGTAATGATCTATAGCATCGTTCCATTGATCAACAAATACCTGATCAGAATATGGATCGTAACGCCCATTCGGAAAGGAATTGGCTATTAGCGCGCTCCAAGTGTCATTCACCTTGAGTCCTGACGGCTGTATGTGTTTGTCGTTGCCGCTCGTCGGGAGGATCATTTCGTCCGATCCCGCGACGGGCCCGGCCACGGCAACAGCAACAAACGCCGGATCCGCGGCATATTTGGTATTCAGCCCTTCCAAAAACGCGTACCACTTTTTTTTATACTTTGAGTCCCATGGCAGGGGCAGCCTATCGCTGTCCGAGCGTGATTCCTCGGGAACCTTATACCATTGTTGCTTGCCACAGGGACCTTGAACGACCTTATTCTTCCAGACGCAGTCAGGAAGTTGATCCAAAAGCCATTTGGGCGTGTCAAATCCGGGCGTGATGATCAGTTGAACCGATTTTGGTGGGTTGGCGTTATGAGCTTCCATGAATGCGTCGTCCAGGTAACTGAAGTCATAGCCGTCCGGATAGGTAGCATCCGAAGTCTGGATCTTGTCCCAAGCTGCTCCGATGGTCAGACCTTGGATGGCCGGGTTGGACAACAGGTCTCGATACAGTTGACGAAGACAATCATGTATATTTTCCGGCGGTCCCGTATATGAGGCGACCGCCTCATTGAGCCGGACCTTGGCGTAAACTCCCGCCGGCTGCCTGGGCTGTGCGTGCACAAAGCAGGTAAACAACGCTGCAAGAATATTCAAGATCAAGATATTTTGGCATCGCTTTACGAAGCGCTGCTTCGCGCTGCACGATCGAACGCGTATGGCAATTTTGTGTACGATAAAATGAAAACGGGCCATAACTACTTGTCTCCCATTTGGTTTTCCCGAACGATAACGCGCGAGTTCGTGTGCCAGATTAGGCGACGGGGTAAGACAGTTTCAACGGGCATTTACCTAGTGATCTCGACTTCTATTAATTGATTCTCGATACCGAACCACAGACGGCCTTCGCGATCAGCAAACGCGGCCATCGCGATCTCTCCTTCATAAGGAAGAATCAATTCAAAATGTTGTGGACCGTTCGCATCGACAGATGCACGGAATAATCCGCCGTCCGTGGCGCACCAAAGATTGCCTTGCGAATCGAACAGAAACGCGTTGACACGATTAGCCGTCTCAGAATTGTTTAAGCGGAAATTGAGAAATTTCTTTTTCGGATTAGACGATGCGTCGTTCAAATCGTCATTCAGCCGCGCCACGCCGACGCCGTTTGTAGCTACCCACAGACGGCCCTGCCGATCCTCAGTGATGTCGTTGATGAT
>DASQYL010000460.1:0-6654 GCA_035639235.1 Pyrinomonadaceae bacterium
CATGCTCTTCCCCGTCGAGCCTTTGCCCTGATGCGCCTCACGCTCCAGCACGAGCACGTTCGTGCATCCCTGTTGCGCCAGATGATAAGCAACACTCGAGCCCACGATGCCACTGCCTATGATGACGACGTCCGCGGTTTCAATCATTATTCATTGCAAGCTGGTAAGTTCAACAGTCGCGCCTTATGATACCGCAGCGCCTGGTATAAACAATGAAGATCCCAATGAAAATCTCACGAGCACATTTGCTGCTGCCATTGCTGTTTCTGCTCTCGGCAACCTGCGTCGCACAAGACAACAAGAAGTTTACGTATGGTTTGCTGCTCGACAATACGGGCTCGATGCGTTCGCAGTTCGATACTGTGCGTGAGATCGGCAAATCGATCGTTAATCAGATTCACGATCATGGACCGGTATCGCTGTTCGACTTTCACTCCGAAGGCGTTGGTTCTGCATCACGCGCAATTCCAATACTCAGGATCGATGCCACGAGCGACCAGGACACGCTCGACCGCGGCATCGATCAACTTTATGTGGAAGGAGGACAAACCAGTTTGTTGGATGCGGTAAAGTTCATCGCCGATTCGATCGGCAACCAAGCGGGCGACGCCGTCAAAATCATTATTCTAGTCACCGACGGAGAGGATCGCGTCAGCGACATTCAACGGCAGACGCTGCTCAAAACTTTGAAGGACCACGGCATTAAAGTCTTTTCCGTGGGACTAGTCGAGGAACTCGATTCCCAACACGTCATCATACGCAGCGGCGGGCGCAAAGGGGCGATCGACTTACTCAACTCGCTGGCGAAAGAAACCGGCGGCCGCGCGATATTTCCGAAGGGAAAGAAAATCGACATGGCCAGCCTACTAACAGAACTCGCAATTCCAATTCATTAAAAAGGCGAGAGCTTGATGCTCTCGCCTCGATCTCCACGTAACTTTGACCGCGATTATGCCGGCGCGGGGGTGCCTCCGGTAATCGGTGGCAGGATTGGCTTCAGCGGTTTGGTGTCTGGGGCCTTTTCCTTCGTGCCTGGCAACTGCTGTTGACTTGGCTCAGGAGAAGCGCTGGTGTCGTCGAGCGGCAGGCCGGCGACGATGCGACGAATCTGCACACCGTCAAGTGATTCATGTTCAAGCAAAGCTTCGGCGAGACGAACCAGCGTGTCGCGATTTTCGTCGATGATCTTCGTCGCGCGTTCGTACTGCTCAGTGACGATCTTGCGTACTTCGGTGTCGATGCGAATGGCCGTCTCTTCCGAGAAGTCGCGGTGCTGAGCAATCTCACGGCCGAGGAAAATCTGTTCTTCCTTCTTGCCGAAGGTTAGCGGGCCGAGTTCCGACATGCCGTACTCGCAAACCATCGCGCGCGCGAGTTCGGTCGCCTTCTCGATGTCGTTCGACGCGCCGGTGGTGATATTGCCGAGGAAGGTCTCTTCAGCGATGCGGCCGCCCATCAGAATCGAAATCTGGCCGAGCAAATATTCTTTGGTGTAGTTGTGACGATCGCCTTCGGGCAGTTGTTGCGTCACACCGAGCGCCATGCCGCGCGGAATGATCGTGACCTTGTGCACGGGATCGGCGTTCGGCACTTTCAAGCCGACGAGCGTGTGGCCCGCTTCGTGATAAGCAGTCACGCGCTTCTCTTCGTTCGAGATCACCATCGACTTGCGCTCAGCGCCCATCAGCACCTTGTCCTTGGCCAATTCAAAATCGGACATCGCCACAACTTTCTTGTTGTAGCGCGCCGCGTTCAGCGCCGCTTCGTTGACGAGGTTCGCGAGATCGGCGCCGGTGAATCCCGGAGTGCCGCGCGCGATGACTGAAATGTCGACGTCTTCGCCGAGGGGAATCTTGCGCGTGTGAACTTTCAGAATGCCTTCGCGGCCGCGCACATCAGGACGGGAAACAACGACGCGGCGATCAAAGCGGCCAGGACGAAGCAAAGCAGGATCGAGAACATCCGGCCGGTTGGTTGATGCGATCAGGATGACGCCGTCATTCGACTCAAAGCCGTCCATCTCGACGAGTAACTGATTCAAAGTCTGTTCGCGTTCATCGTGACCGCCGCCGAGACCGGCGCCTCGATGACGACCGACTGCATCAATCTCATCGATGAAGATGATGCATGGGGCATTCTTCTTGCCCTGCTCGAAAAGATCGCGGACCCGCGAGGCGCCTACGCCGACAAACATCTCGACAAAGTCTGAACCCGAGATTGAAAAGAAGGGCACGTTCGCTTCACCCGCAATTGCGCGCGCCAGCAAAGTCTTGCCGGTTCCCGGCGGACCCATCATCAAAACGCCTTTGGGAATGCGGCCGCCGAGTTTCTGAAACTTTTGCGGTTCCTTGAGGAATTCGATAATTTCCTGCAGCTCTTCCTTGGCTTCTTCGACTCCCGCGACATCTTTAAAGGTCACGCGCTTTTGTTGATTGCTCAGCAGTTTCGCGCGCGACTTGCCAAACGACAGAGCCTTGTTGCCGCCCGACTGCATCTGCCGCAACATAAATATCCAGAAACCAAAAATCAGCAGAAACGGCAGCAGATAATAAAGCGCCGCCGGCCACCAGTAGCTGCCGCCGGATTCGTCGTCTACCTTTTCCACGTAACGCTTACCATCAGCAGGGTCAGTTGCGATGGCCGCTTTAATAATATCGTTCTGCGCGGTCGGGTTGGTTAATGCGACGTGATATTCGACGTTGGAATTCTTGTCGATTGCGACAACTTCAGTCTGTTTTACAACAATCTGCTTAAGCGACTTATCTTTGATTTTCTGGTCGAGTTGCGTGAGGTCGATATTAGCGGTGTTCTTGCCCCCCGGATTGACGAGCTTATAGATCAGTAAGGCGCCGGCGATAATCAGCACCCAAAAAATTATTTGTCTCGCGGTCGAACTCAATCCTAAAATCCTCCGAGGCCGATCATACCCTAAATCGGCCATTCTGATAAGAGCCGCTGAGTTCTACAAAAGATTTGTTCTCAACAGCGTCGCATCTTAGATGCCTGCGGATGCACCGGTGGTGCCTTACCAAAGCGATGCAATCGTAAATCAGTTGGTCGGATTCGGGTTACTGAGGCGATCGATAGTGTAAGCGGCCGTTGCGCCGAGCAACCGTGGCGCCGCCGGGAAGCTGAACCGTCCGACCGCTCTTCGGGCTCAAGAGCAACGTTTCGATTGCGATAATATGCGCCCGCTCAATTCGCCGAAGATCGCCACGGTGCCGCGCCAACCAAAGCCTGAGCGCCCGGCGGCGGATCGCCACAGGAGCTGCGCTCAACAAATCAGACGGCAATGATCGCAATGGGCCACCAGGTTCCATCGATTCATCGACCAGCCCTTCCGCTGCCAGATCCAGCGCCGCGCCGTCTTCGCGCAGAATCTCGGCGGTGCGTGCGACTGTCTCGACAAACTTGGGATTAAACTCTTCCAGCGAAGGCAACAATTTTCTCCGGACACGCACACGCGCAAACGCAAGATCGGAATTCATGGCGTCTTCACGATAATTAATCAACCTCGAGAGGCAATAGCTCTCGGTGTCTTGTCGGCGCGCCCAGGACAACAACGGCCGCGCCAAAATGATCTCGCTTGCGGGCAATAACTGCCGAATCGCGTCGATGCCGCTTAATCCATCGCTGCCGCTGCCTCTGATGAGGTTGAGCACGATTGTTTCGGCCTGATCGTTCATCGTGTGGGCGGTCAACACTAGATGTGACTTGCACGCTTTCGCCGTCACCGCCAAAAAATCATATCGAGCGCGGCGCGCCGCTTGTTCGAGATTGTCCTTTGATTTGCCGGCACACGTTACAATGTCGATGTTGCCGACCACAGGTTTGTGCCCTAATTTCTTCGCGAGCTTCCTGACCCAGTTTGCATCTGCGTCGCTCGCCGCAGCCCGGAGTTTGTGATTGAGATGGGCGACAATGATTTCAGCATTGAGCTTCTTTGCCTGTACCAATTCTTCAAGCGCGAGCCACATCGCAACTGAATCGGCCCCGCCGGAAACCGCAACGACGATTGGTTCACCCGAATCGCCAAGTGCCAGCACACGCCACTCGCGCATCAGTCGTCGCGCGAATTTAGACACCGGCGCGGGCTGCCTGTGAGCGGAGTCAACTACTGCGGATTTCTTGATTTTGCGAGGCTTGGTCATCGTATGTTGAATAGAAGTCGGTTGTTCATTTTACCATCGCATGCCGAGCGACAGGTGATTGGATACAGGAAATCAGAATTTGCGATTCGCTTTGTCGCGCCGTAAGATCGTCGGTTGAATCAGAACTCCATGGAACTAACTGTCGCTATTACGGGAGCTTCAGGCGCAGTCTATGCGCATCGCACGTTGACGCATCTGGCAGCTAGCGGCGCGGTTGAGCGAATCAACCTGATCGTTTCAGATTCGGCAAAGACCGTGGCCATGGTCGAGCTTGGCTTCGATCTTCGCGCTGCCGACGAAAAGAAAATCAACGAATGGATCAGCTCGCCGCCCGATGCCCGGGTAGTTCGATTACATCGATTGGATAACATGGCGGCCACGCCTTCGTCAGGTTCGCATCCGCAAGCAGGAATGATCATAGTGCCTTGTTCGATGGGTACGCTCGGTGCGATTGCCTCGGGCGCAGGAACAAATCTGATTCATCGTGCAGCAGACGTGACTCTAAAAGAAGGACGCAAGCTGGTCCTGGTTCCCCGCGAGACGCCGTACAACGCAATTCATCTTGAAAATATGCTGAAACTGTCGCGCGCTGGAGCTCAAATCGTGGCGGCCAGTCCCGGTTTCTATCATCGGCCACAGACAATCGAATCGCTGGTCGATCATTTGTGTTTTAGGATCCTCGACCAGTTCGGAATTCCGCACGATACGGCAACGAGGTGGAAGGGGAGGTAACGTTTTTGAGAATTTGAAATTTGAGATCTGAAATGCCTTCGCTTTTAACCAACATCCGCACGACGCTCGAGATGATCAAGATCGAGCACACGCTGTTCGCGCTGCCGTTTGCTTTTCTTGGCGCACTGCTGGCAGCGCACGGAATCCCAACCGCGTGGCAAGTTCTTTGGATAACGATCGCAATGGTCGGCGCGCGTTCCACGGCGATGGCTTTCAATCGCGTCGCCGATCGCGATTACGACGCACGCAATCCGCGCACGAAGATGCGCGCGATTCCGAGTGGCGCTTTGTCGGTTGCTTTTGTCTGGACCTTCACGATCGTCAGCGCGACCATCTTCTTTGTTGCCGCCGCAATGCTGAATCGGCTGACGCTCTTTCTTTCACCGATCGCGCTCTGCAGCATCGTGCTCTATTCGTACACGAAACGTTGGACGGTGCTATCGCATTTGATCCTCGGCTGGTGTTTGGCAATCGCGCCGACGGGCGCATGGATCGCCGTGCGCGGCGCAATCGATAGCCCCATCCCGGTCTTCCTTTCAGCCGTAGTGATGTTGTGGACGGCGGGCTTTGACGTGCTCTACGCGTGTCAGGATTTTGAATTTGATCGCCATGAGGGGTTGTATTCCATTCCCGTCCGCTTTGGCATCGAGCAATCGCTATGGATTTCACGCGCGTTGCACGCGGGAGCGTTTGCGACGCTCGTTGCGTTATACTTTCTGACGAACCTCGGAATGCTGGCTGCTGGCGGCGTGATCGCCACTGGCGTTTTGCTTGTTTATCAGCACATGCTTGTGCGCGCGAACGATTTGAGCCGATTGAACGCGGCGTTTTTTACGACGAATGCTTTTGTGAGTGTGATTCTATTCGTGACTTTTGGGACTGCGGTCTTTTTCAAACACTAATTCAATGGGCTTTTCATACGATCCGAAACTCTGCGACATCCGCGCGAAAGTGAAGACTGGCGAGCGCCTATCGTTCGCAGACGGCGTCACGCTTTTCAGCACCAACGACCTGAATGCGCTCGGCAAATTGGCCGACACCGTTCGTCGCCAGAAACACGGGCGCACGACTTATTTCAACGTCAATCGTCACTTCAATCCGACGAACGTCTGTTATGTCGACTGTAAATTCTGCGGTTTCTTTCGCACGCCGCGGCAGCCGGACGCGTACACTCACAACATCGAGGACAGCTTGCGCATCGCCGGAGACGCTGTGAAAGAAGGCGCCACAGAACTGCACATCACGGGCGGTCTGAACACGAAACTGCCCTTCAGTTACTTCACGGATCTGCTTTCATCTTTGAAGAGACAATATCCGCAGCTTCACCTGAAAGCATTCACGATGGTCGAGTTGGATCACTTTGCGCGTTTCTACAAAATGAGCGATGAAGACGTCATTCATCAGTTAATGGACGCCGGACTTGATTCGTGTCCGGGTGGCGGCGCCGAAATCTTTCGCGAGCCGACGCGTTCGATGATTTGTTCGCACAAATGCGATGCGCAGCGCTGGCTCGATCTCGCAGGGAAAGTGCACGCCGCTGGTTTGAAGACGAATGCGACGATGCTCTACGGGCATATCGAATCGATCGAAGATCGCGTCGATCATATGATTCGTCTGCGCGAGCAGCAGGATAAATCCGGCGGATTCCAATGCTTCATTCCGCTGGCGTTTTATCCCGAGAACACGCAGCTCGCGCATCTGCCCGGGCCATCGGGCATCGATTCGCTGAAGACGATGGCCGTCTCGCGTTTGATGCTCGATAACTTCGCGC
>DASQYL010000461.1:0-2486 GCA_035639235.1 Pyrinomonadaceae bacterium
CAGTTTCTCTATGGCTGTAAGCGTTATGACGGAGTGCGGCAGCGCCCGCTCTTTGCTGGTGATAAATACCGCGAAGAAAAGACAGTGGTCATCGATGAGTGCTCGATGCTGACAATGGACGATCTATTGGCCGTGCTTGAAGCGTTGGATTTAGCACACGTTCAAAGACTCATTTTGGTGGGCGACCCAAATCAGTTGCCGCCGATTGGAGTTGGCAGGCCCTTTGCGGATCTAGTTGCCAGTCTCGAACAAACGAGAGAATCGAAAGACGCTTCTGTACGCCGGTTGGCTGGTGCTCTGGGCGAGCTCACAGTGGAGGTGCGAGCTTCGGCAGGGACGCCTTCTGACACTCTCAAGCTTGCGTCGTGGTTCACACGGGAACCTCAGCCCGTCAACGCCGACGAGGTATTGAGCGATCTAGAACTCGGCGCAACTTTTAATGACTTGGAAATCTGCTTTTGGAAATCTGAGGACGATTTACATTCTCGTTTATTGGATCAATTTCAGAAGCATCTTTTGATGTCGAGTCCGAAGGATATTCAGGGCTTCAATCGCGCGTTAGGCATCAATGAGAAAGGATATGTGCCTTACGACAAACCCAACGGCGCAGAGAATTTTCAAGTTCTTTCTCCTCTTCGCATGCATAACTACGGTGTGCATGAACTCAATCGCTGGGTCCAAGGTCGCTTCCGCTCAAAGGAACTTGAGCGTGCGAGAGACGCTTGGGGCTTGAAACTAGGGGATGAGGAAATAGTCCAAAAGGACAAAGTCATCCAGGTCAGGAATCAGAGACGCAAGGCTTATAGCGTTTCTGAAGAGAAGAGTATTGAGATTTATCTCGCGAATGGGGAGGTTGGTGTTGCCACTGCTTCAAGCGGTAAGTTCATGAACGTGGTTTTCGCTAACAGGCCGGGCTTGAGCGTTGGCTATTCGAACAAGCGAGACTTCCCGGAGGGTGCGGGGGTGCTGGAACTAGCCTATGTCCTGACCGTTCACAAGGCACAAGGCAGTGAGTTTAAGGTTGTGTTTGTGGTCTTGCCGAAGAACTGCCGATTGATCTCACGCGAACTGCTCTACACAGCGCTAACGCGATCGCGCGATCGGCTGGTGCTCTTGATCGAAGGCACAGATGCGAGCGGTCTTTACGATTTCACCAGACCTGAGAAATCTGAGACAGCGCGCCGCAATACGAACCTATTTCAAGGCGCGGTCCGTGAAACTGCGACCGAAGTCCCCTATGCTCATCACCTGATTCATCGCACGGAAAAAGGCCACATGGTTCGGAGTAAATCCGAATTGGTTATCGCCAATATGCTCTACAGAATGGGTGTTGAATATGAATACGAGCGGCTCTTTGAGGGCATCAATCTACCTGGAAAAAGGAGGCCGGACTTTTCCTTTGTTGACCCATCCGGCGATTTGATTCTTTGGGAGCACCTAGGGATGATGACTCGCGATGATTACCGGCGGGATTGGGAACGAAAACGCGAGTGGTATGGAAAGAATGATTTCTCGATCAATAAGAACCTATTTACAACTGAAGACGACGAGTACGGCGGGCTCGACTCAACCAGTGTGAGAAAAGTGGCCGAGGGGATCAAGTCAATGCTGTAAAAACAAGAACTTAGGCTACACTGCCTCATGTAAACTCGACCCACGAAAGCCCAAGAAACTCAACGTCATCAACCCAGTCCCAGATCCCGACTTGTTCCTCCACGTATTGCCTGGCTACTTCAAAGGCTTTGGATGAATCGGGCGGCACGCATCGGGATGTATCAATCTCCAAAGCGACCTCGCTGACGGCGGCCATTGCAGCCTCACGGTTGATTTGGCCTTCCCGCGTAATGAACACCGGCTCCAACTGAAACAGACATTCATCGCCGCCGTCGCGAGTGATCCGCTGGCGAATCACGAACACAAAAAGAAAACCGCTGCGTCCGGCGAGAGTCGGGTTGTGAATGTGACGAATCGCCGTGAGTCCGCCGAAATCGTACGAACCGGAGTACGACAGCATTGCATCGACGAACGGATGACCCAAGGCGAGGAAGTCAGCATCCGTGCGTCTGATCGCCAGTTGTCGGTCAAAGGTTGTGTTGCGATATCGCTCCGGCAGTCCAAAGGATTTAAGAACATCCGGGACGAGAAATTCAAGAAACGAATCCTTCTGCTGCAACTGTCGGCGATGCTTCGATAAGAACCGTTCCGAGAAACTGCTAAGGTCTCCCAACGTCAAATCAGAAGCAAGCTCTCGCCGATAACTGTCGAATGAGTAACTCGACACGTCGCGAAACAAACTTTGCGTCGCAATTTCGTAAGCTTGCCTCGCACGCTGCACGGCCTCGGCGATTTCCTTTTGAGTTTGTTTGTTAAGATCACCTTCTACAAGCACACGCTGATAAATCTTGGTCGGATCGATTTCATTTTCTAAGTGACCGTTGAGGGTCGCTTTGATATCTTCCGGGTCCTCATGAGTAACCTGAGCGATC
>DASQYL010000462.1:0-3051 GCA_035639235.1 Pyrinomonadaceae bacterium
GATGATGAAGTGGTGTCATCGCATTCATAAAGTGCGTCAGGTGACGCGCGCCGGCAGCCATCGCCTGATCCAAAATGTCGGCGGTCGCTCGGGTATGACCGATTGAGACGACCCAGTTTCGTTGAGCGAGTTCTTTGATTAAGGCGATGCCGCCTTCGATCTCCGGCGCCACGGTCATCATATGAATCGCGCGTTCGACCTTGATGGTCGGCAAGGAATCTAATTTCTCGACCGTATCGAAGACGCGGAAGTGTTCGCGGTGCAGCGCCCCACACTGTTCGCGGTTGACGAACGGGCCTTCATAGTGAACGCCGAGCACCCGCGCCGCAGGCGTTTGAGTACTAACTTCAATAGGGTTGTTTGGTTTAATAGAAACGCCCGACTGAAGTCGGCACTCTAACGCCGGTTCATCGCGCGCAGCGTGGCTCATGCATTCGCCGATCACGCGGATGGCCTGTTCATATTCACTAGCTTGTGCCGGCACCAGCGTGGGCAACCACGCAGTCACTCCTTTAGCGGCGAGAAACTCTGCGAGGTGGCGTAAGTCTTCGGGCCTCGCGCTCAACATATCGACCCCCACCCCGCCATGAATATGTATGTCGATGAGTCCTGGAAACAGAGTCAGGCCCGCGAGATCGATGTTTCTAGCCGCCGATTCCGACCCATCTGAGATCGCGGCAATGCGACCATTCTCGATCAGTAGATTAGCGGATTCTAAGGTGCGATTAGCGAGGACGATTCTTGCGTTGCAGAGCAAGGTTGATGCGGGTTCAGTGTTGGCCATTGCGGCGTTCGCTGATCATTTGTTCTACGACGTTTACGAGAGCATTTAATCGTTCGTCGGCAGCTTTGGTCGTTTCGCTCAAGAGGGCCACGTCGCGACTAACTGAACTGATGTGTTCACCGTTAGCCATTATCTCTCGCTCGTGGATTTCCGCAATTGCGAGCAGAGCAGTGATTCTTTCGTCAGTCTGTTTGGATCTTGCGTCCCACTCTTTCTGAGATGTCGTTAGTGAATCGCCCAAGGCGTCGATTTTAGCTGAGGCCCTCGCCTGCATCTCAACGATGAATTCCATCGCCTCTTGCATCTCTTCCCAAGTCACGCCGTAACCTCCTTTCGAATGACTGTCGCAATTGTACCACGCGCGGCGGCAGCCCGTTGGGTAATAGAAATGCCCGCGACTTTCATCGCGGGCATTCGAGAGTTATCGGTTGTAACCGAATTAGAAGTAAAGCTTGGCGCCCAACTGAATAATGCGCGGGTCACGGAAGCTGGTGACCGTCGCGAAGCCGGAACAGAAAGTCGTGCCGACTGCGCATACTGTTTGATTAGCGATCGAGCGGCTCGTGCTGAGATTTCTAAAGTTCGTGTGATTGAAAACGTTGAATGCCTCGGCGCGAAGTTCCATGCGCACGCCCTCACTGAAATGGATCAACTTCATCATGGTGAAATCGAACCGCTTGGTCGGTGGTCCATCGACGGCGCCGCGTGGCGCGTTTCCTACCGCGTTGCTTTGGCCGGGCGTGCCAGCCGGTTGCTGAAGCGAGAAGCAAGCGCCATTGAACCATTGGTCGACTGTATGCGGTGCGTTCGTATTCGGATCGCACAACAGGTAGGGTCTACCACCGGCGTGAATGGACTGAATATAGCCTATGCCCGCAGGATCATAGCTGGAAAGCGACACGGTGAAAGGTAATCCCGAGTTGTAGGTCGCTATGCCTGACATTTGCCAGCCTCCCAGCACCTGTCCAACAAAATCGTGACGGGTCTTGAAGAAGGGAAGCTCATAGATAAAGTTTGCGCTCAGCACGTGACGGCGATCCAAAACCGCGCGGCTGTATTCCGCTTTGATGTTGCCGGAATCCTGTGGCGCGGTACTGACCGAGGAGGTTTGGTTGTCAGTAAGGTTCTTCGACCAGGTATAAGCGAAGTTGACCTGCGACGCTCCGGTGAAACGACGCGTGGCGAAGACCTGAAGCGAGTGATAATTGGAATTGAACCGCGGCGTCAAAATATCCAGCGAGCTGTAACCGCGGAAAGGCCGAATCTGATCGAGCAGAGAACGGGTGGTGGTGAAAACAATTCCCGGGGTCTGGCAAGCCGTTAGGCCGGCGCTACCTGGATTTTGTAGCGTGTTGGCCCCCTGGGCGCACTGTTTGGTCAGCGCGTAGCCCGGCGGTAAGTCGTTGAGTTCGGTGTAGCCGATTAAGTGCGTGCCCTTGGAGCCAAAGTAACCCACATCGACTACGGTCTTCTGCCCGAATTGATGCTGAATATCAAGAGACCAATGTTGCATGTATGGCGTTTTGAAGTCCGTCTGGATTCCGCGGACGTTCGACACAGTTGCGGCCGCGACCACTGGAAGCGATGAACCAACTGGGATCGGTTGATCGAGCGAGGTGATCGACTGACTGATGGTTTGCAGATACGGCGCATTCAGAGCCTGCAATTCGACCGAGCTGTAAGGAATCTGCTCGTGGTAGATTCCATAACCCGTGCGAACTGATGTGGTGCCCTTGCCGAAAGGATCCCAAGCGATGCCGAAGCGTGGCGCGAAGTCGTGCTTGGAAACTTTGTAGACGGCATTACCGAACGGTGACACGGTCGGCGTGCAATTGAATGCGGCCGGGCCGGTTTGAATATTCTGCGAGTTTTGGATAATGCCATTGCAATAATTGCCAGTACCCGAGACGCGGTTACCAGCGCCTGTGACCTGCGGTGCGTTTGCAGGATTCCATAGCGTCGGATCAAAATTCGATAGCAATCCGTTGTTATCGATTAGCGGTCCAAAGTATGACCACCGAACGCCGTAAGAAACCGTGAGATTCTTGCGGAAACGCCATTCGTCCTGTCCATAAGCCTGCCAATTCTTCTGGCGAAAATCGATCATTAGATCGAGATTCGATTGCGTGAAGGAAACGTTTTGTCCCAGCATGAAGCAGGCCCAATTCTGATAGAGCGTGTTCAACGTGTTGCTGGCGACACCCGTCGCGCGAACGCACGCCGGCGTGGCGACAGACGCCACGGTATTGCTGAACGTGCTGAAGGCT
>DASQYL010000463.1:0-4421 GCA_035639235.1 Pyrinomonadaceae bacterium
TCTTGACCGCATTCATCTGGTCGTTGATCCGGCGTTGCTTTTCCAGTTCCTTGACCGCGGCCTCGTGTTGTTTGTTCGAGCTTACATAATCGAAGCCGACGCCCAGGACCAACAGCGCCATGACCGTCAGTGCCAGCAGGAAGGTTTGCGTGCGAGTGCTCGAGACCCTGTCTTCGACAAAAGCCACGCCGCTCGGACGATCGGTTACCGACTCCAGAAGATTTACTTTGATCATCCTGCGTCAACTCCTCTCAGCGCCAATCCGACTGCAATTGCCATTTCGGGAACAATCTCGCGCATGTACTCAGGATCAAATCCGCGAGCATCGACGGCGATCTTCTTGAACGGATCGAATATCTCCACCGGCATCTCGAAACGATGCGAAAGAAATTCAATTAGTCCGTTTAGTTTTGAACCGCCACCCGTGACCAGGATCTTTTCAACGGCAAGGCCGCCGTCTTCGACCGTAGCGCGATAAAAGTCCATCGTCTTTTGAACTTCGAGGGCGAGAATGTCCGAGACTGTCTCCAGAATCGGAGAGATGTCGCGGTCCTCCATTCCTTCCGGCAGCGGTAAGCCGCGCTTAACTTGTTCCGCGTGTTCGTATGTCAGGCCGAGTTCCTTTTGCAGCAGCGAAGTATATTGATTGCCGCCGAAGGTAGCGTCGCGGGTGAAAACGGAACGATCGCCATTCAGAATGTTGATGTTGGTCGTCGAAGCGCCGATGTTCAGCAACGCCACGACCTGGCCCGGCTGCGGGTCATAATTCAATTCGTAGCAGTTCTGTAGCGCGAAAGCGTCGATATCGATGACAGCCGGTTGTTTGCCGGCAAGTTGGATCGCCTGTTTCAGATTCGCCACTTTGTCGCGTTTGCACGCGGCCATCAACACGTGAACCGCATCGTCGCGCGTGTCAGTAACATGGTAATCGAGCGTCACGTCGGCGATGTCAAACGGGATGTGTTCTTCGGCGTGCCACGCGAACGATTCCTGCAACTCTTCGGGACTCATCTGCGGCAGCAGAATATTCTTGACGATGACGGAGTGACCGTTCACGCCGGCTGCGACTTTCGTCGTCTTGATCTTGTGTTCGTTGAAGATGCTCGAAATGGCATTTGAAACAGAGTTCAATTCCATAATCTGACCATCGACAACTGAGTCCGGCTCGAGCGCTTCGTAGCCAAGACTGACTAGCTGAAAGGCCCCGTTCTTACCTGTCAGTTCGACAGCCTTCACGCTGCTTGAACCGATGTCTACGCCGACCATGCTCTTGTTAGGTCGTTTCCACATCATTAATGACTCCTCGCTAACTTGAACATCAGTAATCGTTGGCGACGCATGCGGGCGCGGGCGCGCCGTGCGCGCGAAAGACCAACCCGCACGAATCGGCGGCGGCAGGGATAGCTATCGATATTCATCATTGGATTATCCAAAACGGTTTAGGCTTCGCTCTTACAAAGGGCGGGGCGGTTGTTTCGGCGGAACGCCGCCGGCAGCGTTAAAGATTAGAGTCCAGTGGTAGAAGGATCTGGACCAGCACTGCCATCGCTAGGCTACAATAGTGCCCAACTGTTGTCAACAATATTTTCCAATGATGAACAGCCAACAGACCGATCTGGTTAAAAGGTAAGTTTCTGCTTTGGAATTCGGAACGGCCGCGTTCTCTTCGGTTGTTGCGAGCCTGCCTGGCAAAAGGTACCATGCGCCGCTTGATGAAGTTTCGGCGCATTGCGATTCTGGTTTTCGTCGTCATCCTGCTTGGTTGCGGGGGATGGATCTATTGGAATCGCGTATCGCCATCGGATCTCAGCGTTTGGGTCCCTGCGAACAGTCTCGCTTATCTAGAAGTCGATAACCTAAGCGGACTCACTGATGGGCTGCAACAGACGTCAGCATGGAAGTCTCTGGCGCCGTTGCTCGGGGCGCCAGACAAATTGTCGCCGAATCGGTGGTTGATCAGGTGTGCGCGGTGGACGGGCATTGGCTCTGCCGATGCGTTGCTGTTCGCTCGTTCTCAGGTCGGGTTGGTACTCAGCGGTAGCGAGGGGACGGAAAGCGGCGCGACCTTAATTATCAAACCGCTGCTTACTCTGATTGTCGAAACGCACACCGCGCAACGTCGCATGCGAGGCGCAATCGAACGCCATGTGGAACAGATCGCACGTGATGACTTTGGCAATCCGACCTTCGTGCGAAAAGAATTAGCGGGCATTGAATTAAACGAATGGCAGTCAGAAGACGGTGCGAAGAGAATTGTGTTTGCGTTCGTGAACACGACAGCTTTTATTGGCAACGATGAGACCGGCGTACTGCACTCGATCGAAACCGGTGCGGGCCGCCGCGCTTCACTCAAGAGCCAAACAGAAGTTGAACTAATGCGGCACCTGCTTGATTCGTCAACCGCGGCGACGTTTGGATTTGTTACTCAGGCCGGCGTGAAGTCACTGCTGCAAACGTACGCTTTAAAGATGGAAAGCGCCGGCCGTGTCTCAAATGACTCAATCACCAAGGCCCGTTTGTTTTCTGATACGTTCGGTGGAATCGTAAAGCAGTTGGGGTGGACGGCACGATTCACCGGCGGCGCACTAGAAGATCGCGTTTCGATCGTTCTCGCCGAAGGCGTCACCGAACGGTTGCGTGCGAGCATGGCGCCGGAGCGCGCGCTCGATCTTGCGCAACTGCCGTTTGTTCCTTCTGATAGTCAATCAGTCTCAATATATAGTTTTCGTGACACGTCTTCTGTTTGGAATGATCTGACTGCCGTCATTTCATCGCATGCCGACTTCATTGGCGCGATGGCGGTGAGGCCGGTGATGCGCAATCTGCTAAATGCTTACGGCGTTATGGATGCCGACTTGTTCACGCGAGGAGTTGGACCGCGTTTGACCACCGTGCGAATTGAGGAAGCTTACCCTGCGGTTTTGGTCGCTGAAGCGTTCGATCGGCCGGCCATACAAAAGGCAATAGCAGAACGATTTGGCGGCAACGGAAGAAGAGAAAAATTCGCCGACTCTGATTTGCTTATAGCAGGCGATAATTGGACCGCAGCGTTTTACCAGGGCAGTTTTTTAATCGGACCCGGCGAGCAGGTGCGACGATGTTTACAGGCCCGAGTGAGTGGCGAGTCCATTTCATCAACGCGCGCGTTTCGTGAGGCTCAACGATCTGTCGATCTTTCATTGCCGCTGACCGTTCTCTCGTTCACAAACGATTCCCGCTCTGCCGTCTCCTTTATTGACGCATTCTCACAGCAGCCACGTTCCAGCTTTTCTGAGAATGCTGACGCGATATCTCAAGCCTCGCAGGCTTTACCGCTGGCAATGAGCGCGGTCGTCGTTAAGCAAGGAAGTCTTGAATGGACCAGCCGTTCGTCTTTCGGAATCGGCGGCGCTATTGCTACGGAACTATTTCCACAAAAATGATCTCGCGTCAGTTGTTACTGGCCACTTACAATCAAGGGAAGCTCGACGAGATTCGTCAGCTCCTGCGTTATGTTCCCTTTGATCTCCGCGATTTGAATTCATTCCGTTCGATCAAAGCTATCGAAGAAAGCGGAAGCACCTTTGTCGAAAACGCGACTCTAAAGGCAGTGGGCTATGCCACACAGACACGCTTGATGACTCTCGCTGACGATTCTGGCCTGGAAGTCGATGCGTTAGGTGGATGTCCCGGTGTGCGGTCGGCGCGTTACGCGGGCAAGGGTGCTTCAGATGCACAGCGTGTCGAAAAATTATTGCAAGAGCTTTCGAATACGCCGGACAGCGATCGCGGTGCCCAGTTTGTTTCGGCGATTGCGATATCAGCCGCGGATGGCACAATTCTCAAACTCTGTGTCGGTATCTGCAGAGGCTGCATAGCGAGGCAACCGCGTGGGGCACACGGCTTCGGCTATGATCCCGTTTTCATTCCGGATGGAATGGATCGCACATTCGCAGAACTCGGCGCCGACGTAAAGAATGAAATCAGCCACCGTGCGATCGCAGTGAAAGAAGCGGTTGAATTCCTGCGTTCCTTGACCGACTATTCGCGTGCTGGCTAGAATGTCGCGTCCGTTTAGACAGTCGACAAGGACACGGGGCGTAGCACAGCCTGGTAGTGCGCTCGGTTTGGGACCGAGAGGTCGGAGGTTCGAATCCTCTCGCCCCGACCAATTTCCGCTGGCCCGGGTGTCCCGGTCAAGTACTCCGCCCATCTCGTGTCCCGACACCCAGCGAAAAAAATTCGGTCAATTCACCCAAATTCAGCGATTTTTAGCAGACTTTATCAGTTGTCTGTGGTATATCTGGCTGCGATAGATTTTCCCATTTCGTGAAATTTTGGAGGGGCTACACCCAAATGGCGACCACCGCAACAGGTAAGAAGCGCATGACCCAGTCCGATGTTATCAACTATTTTGCTGAAAGGACGGGAATGAAGCGCGC
>DASQYL010000464.1:0-3139 GCA_035639235.1 Pyrinomonadaceae bacterium
TCCACGCAGTTAGATAAAACGGAAACGGTTCGTAGCTCGCCTTCTCGCCGCTGCCGGCTTTCTTATTTGCTTTGTCGACTTCTTCCTGCGGCACGTGATCGCCGGGCTTAAACTTTGTATCGCCACCGTTGATGACGCGCACGAATTCAACCACCTGTCCGTCGACGACCTTGCGATAAGGCGATTCGATAAAGCCGAACTGATTGATGCGCGCGTAGCACGACAGCGACGAAATCAATCCGATGTTTGGACCTTCAGGCGTTTCGATCGGACAAATACGTCCATAGTGCGTCGGGTGCACGTCACGGACTTCGAAACCCGCGCGTTCGCGACTTAAGCCGCCCGGTCCCAGCGCAGACAAACGCCGCTTGTGGGTAATTTCTGAAAGCGGATTTGTCTGATCCATGAACTGCGACAACTGTGACGAGCCGAAGAACTCGCGCACCGCCGCGGTGACCGGCTTGGCATTGATCAGATCGCGCGGCATGGTCGTCTGCATTTCCTGATGGATCGACATCTTCTCTTTGATCGCACGCTCCATGCGTTCGAGGCCGATGCGGAACTGGTTTTCAAGCAGCTCACCCACCGCGCGTACGCGACGATTGCCAAGATGATCGATGTCGTCGGCTTGATATATCGGGCGCTTCTCGTCATCGACTGGGTTGCGGCGCATCTTGAGAACGTAAGTCACTACCTCGAAAAAGTCGCTCGCCTGAAGCAAGGGATCGTCGATGCGCTCCATCTCGGGCTTATTCATCTTTATATTGAATTTCAGCCGGCCGACGCGCGAGAAATCGAACTTGCGCGGATCGAAAAACATGCCCTCGAGCAAACGATACGCCGTTTGCACCGTGGGTGGATCGCCGGGACGCATTTTGCGATAGATTTCGAGCAACGCATCGACGGGCTTGGTGACCGCGTCCTTCTTTAGTGTCTGCGAAATGACAGTGCCAACATCGTCGCCTTCCGGGAAGAAGACCGCGAGCTCTTTCACCCCGGTCTGGATGATCTCCTGCAACTTGGCCGGTGTGATTTCGTTGTTCGCCTCGACCACAACTTCCCCGGTTTCGGTATTGACGATGTCCGACGCGGCAAACGCGCCTTCGAACTGCGCCGTGTCCATCTCAACTTCGCCAATCTTCGCCTTGCGCAAACCTTCCAGCGAGGTGCGCGTAATCTCTTTTCCTTTGCGTACGATTGGATCAGCACCACGTCCTTTGATTTCAAAGTCGACCTTCATCCCAACCAGGTTCGTCCTGCCCGCGTCGGGCACCTGCACCATTAGACTGCCGTTCTCAACCCGAACGTTATCGACCACATAGAACTTTCTAATAAGATCTTCGTCGGTAAACGACGCGCCCTTCACCGCGTCTTCCAACTGACTGTCGCTGCCAAACGACTTGCTGTTGAAATTTGATTGCAGCCACGCGCCCAACGCGCGCAGGAAAATCGTCGCGAGAAATTTGCGCTTGCCGACGCGGACGTAAAGCAAATTTTTCTGATCGTATTCGAACTCAACCCATGAGCCGCGATAAGGAATGATCTTCGCGACGAAGAGCTGACCGCGTTTGAAGAAAACGCCGGGCGAACGATGCAACTGCGAAACTATGACCCGCTCAGTTCCGTTGATGATGAAAGTCCCGTTGTCAGTCATCAACGGAATCTCGCCGAAGAAGACTTCTTCTTCCTTGATGTCGCGGATCGATTTAACGTTCGTGTCCGGGTCCTTATCGAAAACAGTCAGGCGAATCTTGACCTTCAGCGGCACGCTGTAACTCATGCCGCGCTCTTGGCATTCCTGCTGATCGTGCTTGTGTTTCAGGCCGACCGGTTCTCCGCAATTCGGGCACAACTCAGGCCGCACGGAATTAAAGGTGCCGCAAACATGACAGAGCGTCTCGCCCGGACGCAGGGGATCGACCTTGATATTGGCGCCACAGTTCTTACAAGCGGTGCGCAGGAACCGCAGGCCTTCGAGGTTGCCGCACTTGCACTGCCAGTTGCCGATCTGATACTCGACGAAATCGAGCGTCGCCGTCTCGCGGAAATCGGAAATCGGAAACACCGATTTGAAGACGGATTGCAGGCCGGTGTTCTCGCGCTCTTCCGGCAGCAGATCCATCTGCAGAAAACGATTGTACGATTCGCGCTGAATCTCGATTAGATTCGGAATCGGCACAGCGGTTTTGATCTTGGAAAAATCTCGCCGTTTAGGCGCCTGACTAGTTCGCCGCCCCAATCCTGTGTTAGTGGTTTCAAGTAAATTTGCTGCCATTGATGTTACCTAACGTCCTAAATTCATTTAACCGGGAGCCCCGACCCCTACAGACACGTATGCGGTCAGGGCGCAAAGGATCCCTGACCGCTTCAACTGAAAAAAGCGATTCCCATTCTTTCGATTTTTCCGGGAGTAACGCCAGCCTTCAATACTCCCCTAAGTTAACTGCTCAACTATGAAAGGTCAAGCTATGCGCTTGACCTCCCGCTTCCGGGTCTTTGTGTTGGTCTTTGATCTTTGTAAGAACCACAGCCTCAGCTCCGCGCCGAAGACCGAAGTTCAAAGACCAAAGATCGTTTTCCTTACTTGACTTCGACAGTCGCGCCCGCGTCGGCGAGTTTCTGTCTGATCGTCTCAGCTTCTTCCTTAGACACCCCTTCTTTGACGGCCTTCGGAGCAGCTTCGACAAGGTCTTTCGCTTCCTTTAATCCAAGCGCGGTGACTTCGCGAACCACCTTGATAACGTTGATCTTTTGGCCGCCGGCGGCCTGCAGAATAACGTCGAATTCGGTTTTCTCTTCAGCCGGGGCCGCCGCTTCCCCGACGCCTGCCGCAGCACCTGTCGCCGGTGCCGCCGCGACGGCTGCCGCTGCCGAGACACCGAACGTTTCTTCGATCATCTTCACCAGCTCCGAGGTTTCGAGCAGGCTCTTCTCTTTAAGAGCATCAACAATTTCCTGATTCGATAGTGCCATGATTAATCACGTTCTCCTGTTATCACTTATGCAGGTAAACCTGCTAACTACTCTCGGCAATTGTTCTGGTTGCATCTCCGTCACGCTTGCCTTCTCCTGACCGTCCACTGACCAAGGCGACGGCCGCCAAACATTTCGATTTTCAAACCGAACTTAAATTCGTTTG
>DASQYL010000465.1:0-9367 GCA_035639235.1 Pyrinomonadaceae bacterium
TGCTGACATACACGCGTCCAAGTCTGGCCAAGCGGTTCGCGGCGGCAGTCCCCTTTCTTTACCAACAGGTTGGAAATCAGCGGCTGGCTTCGAAAGATGCGCCAAAGCCCATCATCGATCTGGCCAATCCAAAACAACAGACGTGGAATCGTTTTTTCTGGATGGGTTTGCAAAATGTTCTACTCGATAGCTACGGCATCGGACTGAGAGCTTCTTCGCGAACCTATCGGCGAAATGTGTCAGACTACCGTTCGGGTCACGTTATTCAGGCGCTGTCAATTCTCGACACCTACGAACGTTTGCGGCAGCGCTCACAAAACGAAAATGAAATGCTCGCATTCAATATAGGTGGCAGTGAACGATCCACTACGAAACCGATCATTGATTCTGTCTCGAATCCCTTGTCGATTGTGGCGCCGGCATTTACCTCCGGAGAGATGCTCGAAATGCGCGCGCGCCTGATTCTTTCGAGCAAAATATTCGGCGGGCTCGCCAGCCCCGGTTCATTCAATGACACCGTAACGTCGCGCGTTGTTTCGGAAATCGATAACAGCGGTCACAACTGGGAACTGCTACGACAACGGGCCGAAGCCGAAGGGTTGTATTTTGAACCGCTGTCGATGCCGGACGGTCAACCGACGCATGCCCTCTTGTCGATCGCGAAAGCGGATTTGGGCGCGCAATCGTCGCGCGAATTTCATAAGCGCTTTCTGAACATCGCCAACCCGTGGAACGACGAACGATTGCGTAATTGGAAGGGTTATTCGCACATCGTTTATTTCGATGACGCGAATCGCCAGGTAAGCGCCGATACTCCGGGTGCGCACCCCGTCGAGATGATTCCGCTGGCCCTTTACGGCCTCGATCATCCGAGGATCCCTGCGCTGCTGATCGACTTTCGACACAGTCTGAATCCCATGAAGCGTGAAATGTCGCGACGGGTAGTGAGTGATGTGACGAAAGATATTTTGTCCGTTTCCAGTTTCGGCAACCTGCCGTATTTCGTGGGCCGCAAGGTTTATAACTTCGTGACCGGCCGGCGCGGTATGGACATTAATCAACCAACGCGGCTGCAAAGCTATTCCGAACTGAAGCTTTTGTTGTCTTTCAATTCAACGATCGATCCAAAACTGCGCAACGAAATCGAGCGGCGCGTGCAAAACGTTTCTTTGAATCCGCTGAATAACGACGACGAGGCGGAAGTGCAACTTGCGCAGCAACAGTATGACGCGTTGATCGATTATGCCGAACGTGCTGACGGCTTGTCCGCGAAGATAGAACGCGACCGCCGCGCTGAGATGGTAGCGCTCCGGCATAAACGGGCGGCGCGCGTCTTCTTTGGCGTCGCAAATATTTTGTCCTTCGGCCGGTACATCCATCGCGAGCAGGCAACGCCGCAACTTGAAACCCGGCTGGACAATGCTCGCCGGCTTCAATACCACACTCAGTTTCTGACGGGCGTCGCCAAATCGTCGGCCGCTACCGACGTGGCCTGGGACATGACGAAGGTGAACCGGTCTTTGCAGTTTCTCGCGACCGCAGGAGAAGATGCACCAAGCGGCGCCGCGAAGGCTGCGGCTGCCATCTTTCGCAAGACAAAAGACCTTGGGGCGCGACACCTTTGTCTCGAGGCGTTGTCGAAAATCAACACGCGTACAGCGCGTGCCGAGCTTGTTAGAATCTATGAATATGAGCCGGACTCGCAAATGCGAGCCGAAGTGGCCGCCCGATTGCGCGACGCGGTCGATCACGATGCACGCATTAAGCCGGCCGAAGCCAAGTCGCTCCTCAATCAATTGAATCAACAGTAATCGTTTGGAGCGCCGCCGCAGCGCGAACTCCAGAAATTTCTTGATTGTGTCCTATTTTCTGTTTTTCTTTGCGACTTAGCGCCTTGGCGTGAACTAATCTCTTCCAAGGCGCGGTTTCACGCAAAGCCGCAAAGGCGCGAAGCGGCCCGACGACAAAATAGAACAACCGGTCTCTTACGTCGCTGGCTTGTTTCGCGCGTTCGCGTAATAATTCACTCTTTCATGGAACGTTCCCTTGACGATCGTGCGTTGACGGAAACCGAAACGCACGCCATCACCAAACCTTCTCGCGCCAAACGCAGGTTTGCCTGGCTGCAGACAATTGCGTTCCTGGCCGGCGCGGCGCTGCTCGTTTATCTGATTCGCGCTGTCGGCGTGGAGTCGATATTTTCCGCGCTCTCCCGTGTCGGCTTCGGTTTTTTTATCGTGGTGGCGGCGAACGGCGCGCGCCACGTATTACGCACGATCGCGATGCGCCTGGCCGTCGCGCCTGAACATCGCCGCTTCAGTTTTCTGCAAGCCTTCGCGGCTCGGCTCGGCGGCGAATCGATGGGCTTTCTTACGTTTGCCGGGCCCTTGCTAGGCGAAGCGACCAAGGTCGCCCTCTTACGAAAACGAGTGCCGCTGGTGCACGGCGTGCCCGCGCTCGTCGTCGACAATTTGCTCTACAACCTCTCAGTTGTGCTGATAGTTTTCGGCGGCGCCATCCTCATGCTAATCGCTTACCCGGTGCCGGCGGTCGCACGTGAAGTGCTGGTCATCATTGCGACCGTAGCACTGCTTGGATTAATTGCCACGATGATGGCGACCCGGCGCCGCGTCACACTGCTGACGAGTCTCATCGATCGTCTCGCGCGGCGTGGATTCCGCCCGGGATTTCTCAGATCGCGCCGCCATCACATCTATCGCATCGAATTAACTGTTTATGCTTTCTACAAACGACGCCGCGCTGCATTTTTTTCGATGATCGCGCTGGACCTCGCGTCGCACGTGACCAGCGTCTTCGAGGTTTACATCGCTCTCAAGCTGCTCGGATTTGTGCCTCGGGTGGGCGCGGCCTACATTATCGAGTCGCTCACCAAAGTAATTAACTTCGCCTTCGCTTTCGTTCCGGGAACGATTGGCGTCTATGAAACCGGCAACGGAATAATTCTGCGCACTCTCGGCTACACCACGGCAATTGGTGTGGCGCTGGCAATCGTGCGCAAAGCGGCCATCGTTTTCTGGACGCTGATCGGTTTAATAGTAATCACCTGGCGCGCGCTGCCTAATGCCTGGGAGCGCGTGCTGACTCGCAGCCCGCGCTTACAAAAAATTATGGATAGTCTGGTTCTTTCCAATCTTGCTCATCGTCCGGCGCGCACTTTTGTGAGTATCGCCGGCATCGCTATCGGTGTTCTGCTCGTGGTTTTTACCGTCGGTCTGGCTCACGGCCTGTTGCGCGAACGCGGCAAACGTGAAGCGAATATAGGCGCCGAGATCATGGTGCGTCCTTCGGGCTCAATCGGCCTCGGCGGAGCCCAATCTTTTACTATGGAGGTGGCCCACGTCGCCGACCTTGCGCGCATTCCCGGCGTTCGCACGGCAATTCCCATCGGACAATTTCTCGACAAGGGCGATTCGCCCTGGGGCTCGCGCCTGGTCGAAGGCATTCCCTTCGCAGAATACGCGGCACTCAACAACCTCCACATCAAAGAAGGACGCGGCCTGGAAAAAGGTGATGAGGTAATCGTCGATTCCGCCTGGCAGCAGGAGCGCGGAATCGCCGTTGGGTCGAATGTGGATATTTTCGAACGTCCTTTCAAGCTCGTGGGCGTCTATGAACCGCCGGGCGGCGGACGCATCAAGATTCCACTTTCCACGATGCAGGATCAGGTCGGCAGCGAGAACCGCTGCAACATGATTCTGGTGGCTTGTGACGATCCCAATCAAAAGGAACAGGTCGCCACGCGCATCAAAGAGAAATTCCCCGAAGATCAAATCGTGTTTACTAGTGAACTGCCGGAACTCTACATGTCGAGTGTTCCGGCTCTGAACGTGTTCCTGCGCGTCGTCGTCGGCGTCGCCGCCACGATCAGCACGCTGGTAATCCTGCTCGCGATGTACACGACCGTAACGGAACGCACTCGGCAGATCGGCATTCTAAAATCCCTCGGCATGTCGAAACGATCGATTGCGTGGGTGATCGAACAGGAAGCAATCCTGGTGAGCGTGCTCGGGGTGGGCATGGGCGTCTTGCTCATGCTGCTGGTGCGCTTCATCGTCGAGCGCTCGACGACGCTGATCGTCGACATAGAACCGAGATGGATCGCAATCTCGTTGATTGTCGGATTGATTGGCGGTTCGATCGGCGCGCTCTATCCGGCGTTGCGCGCGGCGCGCCAGGACGCAGTTGATGCGTTGAGCTACGAATGAATGAGCGACCTAACCGACGTGAGAAATCGGTCGCCAAGAGATGTCTTATGCCTCGCCTTCGGTTTATTCTCCTAACACTATTGCTGGTGACATCGTCCCTGCTAACGGCGCGTGCGCAACAAACCGCCTCGTCGTCGAAGGAAGCTGATGATGCGCTCCGCGAGAAGGCATTTGACCTGCTTGGCTCTGTCGCCGGCCAAATCAGCATCCTGCAATCGCCGGAAAATCGAGCGCGGCTGTCAGCGAACATTGCTGAATCTATTTGGGAGCACGATGAAAAGCTGGCCCGAGCGCTGGTGATGTCGGTCCAGGAAGACATCAATGTGGGCCTGCGAAATCAAGCGGGAGACGAATCAGAAGATCGGCAGCGCCGCATGGTCTTTCTGCAATTACGCGTCAACACAGTTGAACGGATAGCCAGGCACGACCCCGAGCTGGCTTTGGCATTCTTCAGGAATACGGAATCGCCGCCGCCAGAAGAGCCGAGCGGCAGTGACGATGCTCGAGATTACCGGCGGGAATACGATGTGCGCGAGGAGCGAGCGTTCGAATTACGTTTGGCCCAACAAATAGCCGATAACAATCCTGAAGTCGCCCTCACCATTGCTCGCCAATCGCTGGCAAAGGATTTTTCGTTCGATCTAATACAGCTACTGCGCCAACTTAATCGCAAGCACGGTGATGCGGCTCAGAGTCTGTTCACCGAAATCGTCGACCGGCTGAGCCATGCCGATATGAAGCGCGATGAAAGAAACCTTTATTTTGCCGCCAATCTGGCGCGTTCGTTTGCGCGCTCTGCAACTAACTCCGAATCCCTCACCCAACTGGCAAAAATATTCATCGATGCCGCCGAAGCGAAGGGCTGCAACCGGAAGATCGAGGGCGACGAGATGCGAAACTACTTCTGTCGCGAGATTGGAAGTGTGCTTCCTTTGTTCGATAAAGTGCCCGCGGCCCGCAACAGCGCCAAAGAGTGGCAGGGTGAAGACCCCGAGGAATCTGGATACTCGAACTGGGAAGAGATGAACGAGGTCGCGCAGAACGGCAGCATCGACGACATTCTCGCGCTCGGAGCGAAGCAACCTCAACTGAGGGAGGCCGCGTATGAGCGAGCATTTCTGAAAGCGGCAATGGACGGCGACCCGGATCGCGCGCGAAAGATTGTAGCGGAGACCCCGGAAGGCCCGGCGCGAGCCTCGATGCTCGAAATGCTCGAAAGACAAGACAAAATGTTGGCCAAGTTTCGGGAAAGTCTGAAGGACATCGATCGGGCATTAGCCGAGATGAAGCGCGTGGACGAAAAACTTCAGTTTCTGCTGGGCGCCGCCGCCTCGATCTCGCAAACCGATCGAAAAGAAGCAATCAAGCTGCTCAACCGAGCCAACAGCTTAGTTGAAACAATGAGGCCGGGCAGCGATCAGTTGGAATTACAAATGATCCTCGCGATCGGCTATTCCGTCTATAACAGTGACCGCGGCATCGTGATGTTTGAATCATTGATGCCGCGGCTGAATGAACTAATCAGTGCTGCGGCTAAATTGGATGGCTATGAAACGCATCATCTGCGAGACGGCGAATGGAACATGTCAGCAGAGGGGCCGCTGGGAATGCTGTTGAGCGGATTGGCTCAAAGTGCTTCTTATTTTGCGTGGTGCGACTTTGACCGAGCCGTAAGCGTGGCCGGCCAATTTGAGCGGCCGGAATTGCGATTGATGGCCCAAGTCAAGTTAGCGCAGGGCATTCTGGCCGGAAGGCCAAAAGGCTCCCCGCCCATCCCGTTTCCAATTCGTCGGGATTACTAAACCGAGCGTTTCGCAAAAAAAGAGGCGCGCCGCCGCGCGCCTCTGTGCCTGCCGAGAATCAACTTCACAATTAAGGTTGCGCCAGACGTGCTCGCATCGCCGCCATCGCCAGATCGCGCGCGCGAGGCACTACTTCGATTGCTTTCGCGATCTGCGGATCGTCTTTGCTGAGCACTTGCAGCGACGTCACAGTTCCGTACGCGGCAGTCGCCAATTGGTAGCGCAACTGTTGTTCGATGTACGCGCGGTTACGGTCGAGGAGCGGCGCGTAAACCTTCCAATTCGCATTCTTGGCGACGTAATCCTTGAACGCGTTGAAGACCGTATCGTTCATCGGAAAATCGTTCGACGTTATGTCGTGATCATATTCGATCGGACGATCGACTTTATAATCGCCAAGTCCGGCGATACGGCTGTAGGCCAAGTCCTTCGCAAAGAAGAAGAGCGGATCCCGCAGCCGGAATTCGATGTTAGTCAAGAACTGCGGTTTCACCTTCTCGTCGGGCGTAATGCCGCCGCCGCCATAGACTGGCCGTCCCGTATCAGTGCGCGTCGCCGGTCCCGCAGCTTTCTCGACCGCGCCCTGGTCGTGCAGGACGCCACCATGTGACATGTAGTTGTACCAACCACCGTCAGAATAATCGCGCTGAATCAAGCGTCCGGACGGCGTGTAGTACTTCGCCGACGTCAACGTCAGCCCCGCGCCTTCGGGCAAGTTTATAATGCTCTGCACTAAACCTTTGCCGAAGCTGGTCTGACCGACGATGAGCGCCCGGTCGTGATCCTGCATCGCGCCGGCCACAATCTCAGACGCGGAGGCCGTGTAATCGTTAACCAGAATTACCAGCGGGGTCCGGTCGGGACGGGGATTATCTGAACGATAAACGTGATCGCCCAATCCGTTCCGCCCTTTCTGCGTGAGGATCACTTGTCCTTCCGGCAGGAACGCACTCGCGACCCTAATCGCAGAATCCAAAAACCCGCCGGGATTGCCGCGCAGATCCAACACCAGCGAATTGAGTCCATGCTGATGCAGGCGCTCGAGCGCATCCTGCAACCCGTCAAACGTGTCATAGTTGAAGCCGCGCGTCATGTCGATGTAACCGACGCCGGGACGAATGAAGTAATAATCGGGAACGGACGGTTGCGGGACGGCGTCGCGGACGATTTCGACTGTTTCAACCTTGCTGGTGTCGGCGCGGGTGACCGTCACCTTGACATGACTGCCGCGCGGGCCGCGAATTTTGTCGCGGACTTCAGCCGACGTTTTACCATGCATCGAGACGCCGTCGACTGCTTCGATGCGGTCGCCATATCGCAGGCCGCCTTGCCAGGCTGGCGAGTGAGCGAAGGTGGCGGTGATGTAGGTATCAACCGAATCACCCATCGTATAGTTCACAATGGTTGCGCCAATACCGAAGTATTCGCTCCGCTGGTCGGTCTTCAGTTCTTCAAACTCTTCGCGATCCCAATAGCCTGAATGCGGATCGAGTGTGCGCAGCATTCCCGTCATGGATGATTTGTACACATTGTTGTAGTCCAGTTTGTTACCGTCGACATAATTGTTTTGAATGACGGCCAATGCCTCTTTGAAATCCTGATCGATTGTCTGAATCGTCGTAGATGAAGAGCGCGTGCCCGGCCGGTGATTCGGCGAGGTGGGCTCGGTTCTTCCGGCGCTTCGCCCCGAGGCTTGATTAGGCTGCTGACCAAAAACGAAAACGGGAAGAGCCAGCGAAAGTGCGATGAGCGCAATCAGCGCCAGAGATAATTTTTTCTTCACTTAGAACCTCTCTGCAACAGGACTTTGCAAACCCGTGGGGACCCTCTGCTCGTATCGGCGACGGACACGTCGTTCTGCAATCTTAACGGATGCGGATAAACGCGGCAAGGTTGCGTCAGAGCACGTGACCCAGCGCATTACGCATCGCGGCGGCAGATTGCCAGCGCTGCGCCGGATCGCGAACCAAAGCCCGTTCGATTATTTCGGCGAATGGTTGAGGAATCTCCGGGACGCGACTGCGGAGCGGAATGATCTGTCCTTCAAAAATTGCTCGGACAGTTCCGGCCATGTCATTGCTCGGTCCAAGATCCAGCGCGATGTCACCCGCGAGTAGACTGTAAGCGGTCATGCCGATCGCATAGATATCGGCCGCGGGGCGCACGTTGCGAAAATCGCGAATCTGTTCCGGCGGCATGTAAGCAAAAGTGCCGGCCATGTCACCGGCCATCGTGATCCCGCTCATGCCGGTCTGAGTAAAGCTCTTGGCCAATCCGAAATCAGTGAGCTTTGCCGTCAGGTTCGGTGTCGCGCCAGCAATCAAAATATTAGATTCTTTGATATCGCGATGTATGTAACCGCGCGTGTGCGCGTACGCCAGGGCCTCAAGTGATTGCGAAATGATTTGAATCGCGTCGCGAAACGGCAGCCGCCCACCTTGCGCGTCGGCCAGGCGAGCCGCATCCGATCCTTCGACGTATTCGGTGACCAGATAGACTGCGCCATTGTTAGTGCCGCTCTTTACGAATCGCACGATGTTGGGATGATTGAGCGAAGCGGCAACTTCGATTTCGCGCTGGAACCGGCGCAGCGATTTGTCGGCGACCGCAACTTCAGGAAGCAACGTCTTAATCGCCACGTTCTGTCCATTTGCCTGATCGCGCGCCAGCACGACACATCCCATGCCGCCGCGCCCCAGAACTTTGATCGTGTCATAGCCGGGCACCGGCTGCGGACGCTGGCGTAACTCTTCGCGACACTCTTCGCAAATGAAGGTCAGGCTTTCGCCCGGAGGCGCCTCGGCGCGATCGCGGCGGCCGCAATTCGCGCACTCAACCACGACCATTGTCGAGCCGGCCAACGTCGGCGTCTCGCCGGCCTTCGCGGTTTCCGCATCTGAAATGACCTGCACTTCGAGAACCGTCTGCCCGCCCTGAATGCGATCGCCGTTGCGCAGAAACACTTCCGAAACTTTCTGGCCGTTTACGAAGGTGCCGTTGGTCGAACCCAGATCGCGCAGGAAACAGCGCGGCGGGGCAATCTCCAGAAGGCAATGATGACGTGAGAAAAACCGATCGTCAGGCAGGTAAAGATGCGCGTTGTCGCTACGGCCGATGAGAAAGGTGTCGTGATGATCGAAAGTGAATTCGCGGCCGCGGTAAGGGCCTTCCAGAACTCTAAGGACAACGTGCATCGCGCGGAATCACTTGCTGATTTCCAAATCGTCAAACGCAACCTCGCCGGTGCCGCTGGTATAAAACCCAACGCGTCCGCGTTTGTATCCTGCTTCATCGACGACTGAGGTAACGAACTGCCCGTTGATGTACAGGTCCATCTTC